>NZ_JBFAKW010000001.1:0-28034 GCF_040655955.1 Streptomyces sp. NPDC050263
GTCCAGTACGAGGACTTCCGGCCGGCACACCGAGAGCACGCACCGGACGCCGCTCCTTGACGGGCAAACGTTGCCTGCCGCGGCACTAGCTTTCGCGATCGCGCTTCGTTTCCGTGCTCGATTCCGTGCTTCGTTCCGTGCGTCGTTCTTCTCCTGGTTGCCGCCGGGGCCCCGTAGGTTGCCGTGTTTCGGGCGTGACATTCGTCCGGGTGGTTCCGTGGCGAGTCCGGGGTGGGGAGGGGGCGTGGACGTCATCATGAGCCGGTGTTTCGCTCCCCACGCGCGTTTCGCGCCCTACGTCCCTTTCGCGCCCTTCGGGTCCCGCTGACCGCGCTGCTCGCCGCGCTCGCCCTGCTCGTCGGGCCCGCGTGCGTTCCCGTCGGGCAGGGGGTCGGCGCGCCGCCCAGGGCGTTCGGGGCCTATGTCGGGTACGACGACGCCGGCGTGCGGCGGATCGCGGGGCTCGACGCGTGGCTGGGGGCGGCCACACCTCGCGTCGGGCACGCGTATCTGCCGGGGGACCGGTGGAGCAACATCGAGGGCGCGCCCGGGTATCTGGAGTACTGGGCGCGGTGGCGCAAGGCCCGCGCCGACCGGATGTTCGTCCTCAACGTGCCGATGCTGGAGGGCGCCGAGGCGCATCTGCCGGACGCGGTCGTGCGGGAGGAGCTGCGCAGAGGGGCTCGCGGTGACTACGACGAGCACTTCCGGACGCTGGCCCGGCGGCTGGTCGCGCTCGGGGTGCCCGATGCCGTGCTGGTGCTGGGGTGGGAGATGAACGGGATCACCTACACCCATCGGTGCGGGCCCGATCCGCAGGCCTGGAAGCGGTACTGGGTGCGGATCGTCCAAGCCATGCGATCGGTGAGCGGGGGCGTGCGCGGCGGGCCGGGGTTCCGGTTCGAGTTCACGCCGAGCCGGGGGCTGGACGCCGTCCCGTGGACCGCGTGCTATCCCGGCGACCGGTACGTGGACGTCGTCGGCATGGACGCCTACGACCAGCCGCACGGCATGTCCTTCGAGGAGCAGGTCGCCGAGCCGTACGGACTCGCCGCGCAGGTGCGGTTCGCGCGGGCGCACGGCAAGCCGGTCTCGTATCCGGAGTGGGGGCTGTACCGCAACGGCGACAACCCGGAGTACGTGCGGGGCATGCTCACCTGGTTCGCCGAGCACCGTCCGCTGTACCAGACCGTCAGCGACTACTGCCCGCACGGCGTGTGGCGGTGCCCCGACAACCCTCGGTCCTCGGCGGTCTACCGTGCGCTGGTCGCGGGGCCGTTCGGCTGAACCTCGCCGACCCGCCCGGCCCCTTCCCCTCCCCGGCCGCCCCATCGGCCCGATGATCACACGATGGGACGAGCACACCACGCGCATCTCCGCGCCGCACCCGGGGTCCGGGCCGCCCTCCTCGCCCTCCTGGCCCTCCTCTCCCTGTTCCTGCTCGCGCCCGCCGCCGTACCGGCCGACGCCGGAAACATCGGAAACAGCGGAAACAGCGGAAGCAGCGGAAACAGCGGAAACAGCGGAAACAGCGGAAGCAGCGGGAACAGCAGAGGCGGCGAGGCCGTCCGGGCCGCCGTCCGGGCGCACGAGGCCGCCCGTGTGCAGGTCCAACGGCTCCGGGAGGCCGACGCCCTGCCCACGACGATCAAGGACGCCGAACGCCGACGCCGGACCGTCCGCGACGAGCTGTGGGACCTGCTGCGGGCCGGGGCCCGAGGCTCCGGCGATCCGGTCGCCGTCGACCCGTCCGGGCGGGGCGGCCGCTGCCGGTTCGGGCGACGCAGCCGCCCACCCGAGCCGGAGTCCGAGCGCAGATCCGGGTCCGAGTCCGCCGCCGAGCAGCGCGCCGAGCTCTGGACCGCTCCGACCCGGCGTTACCGGCTCTCCGCCCGTTACGCCGCCAAGGGCTCGCGGTGGGCCCGTCGCCACACCGGGCAGGACTTCGCCGTGGACTCCGGAACGCCCGTGTACGCCGTCGGCGCCGGCGCCGTCCGCGCCACGACCTGCGGTGACGGCTTCGGCAACCAGGTTCTGGTCCGGCACGGCGACGGCTACTTCACGCAGTACGCCCACCTGTCCCGCATCGACGTGCGCAAGGACCAGCGGGTGACGGCCGGCCAGCGCATCGGCCTCTCGGGCGCGTCCGGCAACGTCACCGGCCCGCATCTGCACTTCGAGGTACGGATCACGCCCTACCTGGGCTCCGAGGTGGCCCCGCTGCCCTGGCTGCGCCGGAAGTCGGTACTGGTGTCGAGAGCGCCCGCCGTCCCCTGATCCCCACACTGCGATCCCCGCAGGAATCGGCTCAGGTCCTGAACCAGGGCCGTCGGGTAGTCGTGCCGGGCCCACCGCTCGCGGTAGCCGTCCTCGCCGTGCCGCGCGAGGACGGCGCGTGCCGCCGTCAGGACGGCCCGCGCGAACACCGAACGGGGTTGCGCGGACCGCCAGATCACCGTGCCCTCGGCGTCGGGCAGGTCGGGGCTCACGCCGACGTCGGGGAACCGGTACACGGTCACCTCGACCTCCTCGCCCCCGGTACGGCGCAGCACCCAGCGCAGTTCGGCCGGTTCGGCGTCGAAGAAGAAGCGGGTGACCCGGGAGGGGCCGTACAGCGCGCCCGCACCCGCGACCAGGTCCGCCAAGGCGTCGGTGCAGTAGCCGAAGACGAGGCTCGTCGCCCGCTCTCCCTCGCCCGACAGCCGGCACTCCGCCGAGCCGTGGCCGGTCAGTTCCCACTCCATGAGCATCCGCCCAGGCTACGGGCCCGCCCCCGCGCGCTCCCGTCGGCATCGGGGACGGCGACGGAATTCGCGCGCCCGCGCGAAGGATGACGGCGTCCCGGACTCACCCGGACGAGTGAGTCCCGGGAGACGAGTGAGGCCGGTGGACGGACAGCGCCCAGATCACGAAGACGTCGATGGCGATCTGGACGACCGCCCAGAACGGCGCGTACGGCAGGAACAGGAACTGGAGGATCAGACTCAGCGAGGCCAGCGCGATGCCGCTGATCCGCGCCCACTCGGCCTTCTCGATCCCGCCGAGCAGCGCCCAGCCGGTCAACGTCGCGACCACGCCGACGACGAGCAGCAGCCAGCCCCATCCGGTGAGGTTCATCTCGTAGGCGTAGCTGCCGACGCGGGCGTACACGTCGTCCTCGGCGATCGCCGCGATGCCCTGGAACACGGCGAGGACCCCGCTCACGAACATCAGCACGCCCCCGAAGACCACCCCGCCGGCGGCCAGCCCACCGCCCGCGGACGGAGCCGACGCCCCGCCGGTCGCGCCCGTGCCCTGATGGGACGGGTCCCAGACCGGTGACCCTTTCGGGTTCCTCGGCGGGGGCTGGCCGTGCGCCTGGGGCCGGGAGTGCGGCTGATCGCTCATGTTCCGACCATCCGTCCGGGGGAGGGCCGCCACCACGGGGGTGCGCCGTACGGGTGAGCCGGCATGCGGGCGGGACGGCACGGCTCTTCACTGGAGTTCCGGAGGATTGATCTTGGAGGCGAAATGGCACGGACGGGCCCGAAGAAGTGCAGGCTGCTGACGGCGACAGCGGTCACGGCGCTCTGCTGCACCACGTTGCTGACCGGCTGCTCCGACGGCGACACCCCCTCCTCCGTGTCCAGCGCGGCCAGCAAGGCCGCCTCCGCCGCCGAGTCGGCCGCCAGGTCGGTGGCCGGCGAGGCGACGGCGGCGGCGTCCTCGCTCGCGTCGGAGGCCGGGGACGCGTACGCGTCGGCGACGGCGGAGGTGGGCCGCGAGCTGGACGAGATCAAGGGCGGCACGGACGTCAAGGACGACGTGAAGCTCGGCACGCCCGCGACCGACGGCGACCGCAGCACGGTCGAGGTGACGGTCACCAACAGCGCCGACTCGACGAAGTCCTTCGCCGTGCAGGTGGACTTCGAGGACGCGAGCGGCAACCGGCTCGACACGGTCCTCGTCGCCGTCTCCGACGTCGCGGCCGGCAAGACCGGCAAGGGCACCGCCCGCAGCAACCGCGCACTCTCCGGCGAGGTGAAGACGGAGGTGGCGAAGGCGGTGCGTTACTAGGCCGTCCACGAAGGCAGGGGGATGCCCCGCTAGGCCATCCAGAAGAAGACGGCCGTCATCCGCTTCTCGTCCAGCGTGGCGCCGGAGTAACCGGTCGCGGTGTGCACGAGGTTGGCGCTGTAGAGGAGCAGCCGGTTGTACTTGTGGGGCACCCGGACGTCCTCCTCGAAGGCGTCCGGCGCGACGAACCGGGTGCCGAGGGCGTCGACGAGGGTGTTGTGCGGGGCCTGGACGACGTTCCCGCCGAGCCGGCCGCCGGGCAGGGACTGCCGGTAGAAGCTGGTCCCGCAGTCCTTGGGGACGGACGGGTTGAGGTACAGCACGGCCGCGTACCGGCACAGCGACCGTGAGTCGGAGTGCGGGCGGGGCGTGCTCTCGCCCTCGCCGACGACCTGGATGCAGTTGTGGTTGAGGGTGCCGCCGCCGGGAGCCTGCTGCACCCACAGCTTCCGCGCCCCGGTCGCCTGCCTCACCAGCCGCTCCACACGCCCGAGTTCGGCGGGCTCCAGCCCCGGCATCGTGCGCAGTCCGGGCCAGCTCTCCGCGGTGTGCGGATACCCCTTGACCCAGTCGTCCTTGGCGAGACAGCGGGCGCGGATGGCGGCGATGTCGGCGTCGGGGAAGACGTCGTCGACGATCCAGTAGTCCCGGCCCTTGGTGGGCTTGCGGTAGGGCAGGACGGGAAGGGGGGCGGCCTGCGGGGCCCGCTGTGGCATGGACATGCAGCGAACCTAGATCGGGGCTCCACCAGGACTCACCCGCGTTCTGGTCGGGATTCGCCCGCGAAGTGGTCAACGTTCCGTCAACGGAGACAGCGGTATATAGGACGGATTCTGTCCTCCAGAGGTGTCAGAGTGCCTTGAAGGACGCGAGCCGATCCACCGGCTGACCGTGTCACGAACCCCGTCACGATGGGAGCAACCCGATGAGCCGCCACCTCCAGGTCACCTTCGACGCCCACGACCCGAGGGCGCTGTCGTCCTTCTGGCGCGACGCGCTGGACTACGTCCATCCCGGCCCGCCCGGGGTCGACCTGCCCGAGGGGGCCGACCCGCTGGCCGCGTGGGACGACTTCCTCGCGCGGATCGGCGTACCGGAGGAGGAACGCAACACGAGGTCGGCCATCGAGGACCCGGACGGGCGCGGCCCGCGGGTGTTCTTCCAGCAGGTGCCGGAGGACAAGGTCGCCAAGAACCGCGTCCACCTCGACGTCCGCGCGGCTCCCGGGCTGGAGGGGGAGGAGCGGATGGCGGCGCTCGAGGCCGAGTGCGACCGGCTCGTCGCACTCGGAGCAACACGCGTACGCCGCCACGAGCCCGCTCCCCCACTGAGCGCGGGCTGGATCGTGCTGACCGACCCCGAGGGCAACGAGTTCTGCCTGGACTGACGCGAGGGGCCGACCAGAAGCCCCCTAGCCCCGGTAGAAGAACACCGAACGCAGCTGGAGCCGGTCCGTGGCGGGACGGCCGTGCGGGCGCAGGGTCCAGGTGTCGCCGGAGCAGTCGGGCTCCGTGAAGACGATCGCGAACTCGTCGGTGTCGTTGTGCGGGGCGAAGGCGGGCGAGGAGGCGTCCGGATCCGCGACTTCGGGAAGCGTGACGCACTCGCCGCTTGCCGGGTCGGAGAGGCTGACCGACAGCGGCTGCCCGTCCAGCCCGACGACCTGGTACCCGAAGGTGCCGGTAGCGGCCTGGGCGGGGGTGGCGAGAACGGCCGTGAGGGCGAGGGCCCCGCAGGCGGCGGCGAGGGAGTGCTGAAGACGCACGAGGTTTCTCGTTTCGTGAGGAGAGCCAGGTTCGCCTGCACCTTTGCCGCCGGCCGCGCCCCCTACGCCACGCTCAGAAGCGGGAAGGTTTCTCTGTCATCCGTTCGGCCCAGCGAACAGATCGTCGGCGACGGTGGCGTGCACAGCCCGCTCCGACCAGACGGTGAGCTGATCGAGGTCGGCGCAGGACTCGACGCGCTCGCGGACGTGGTCGGGAACCTCGATGCCGCGCCAGCGCAGGATGTTGAGGGTCATCTCGACGCTGTTCGAGATCTTTCCCTGCTCGATTCCCTGCTCGACGCCCTGCCCCCGCACCTCTTCCGCGAGCGGGTGCCGCCAGAAGTACTGCATCGTCGTCATCAGGTCCCTCCACATCTGCTTGGCCTGGGGGTCTGCCAGGCACGAGTCGACGAACTGCACAAGCACCGCGGCGCTGTCCTCGTCGATGGTCCGTAGGGCGGCTGCCAGCGATTCCAGTATGCCCGCGGCTTTCGGGCCGCGACCGTGTGTCATGGCGGAGAACACCGCAAGGGTGACGTTCCGTGCGGCCTCCCGCTCGTCCGCGATCACCGGAACGTTGTCCGGCCCGAGGACGAACGGCTGAACCGTCATCGACGGCATCCCCCGCACGCCGACCCGGATGGGCTCCGCCGCCCAGCGAGCCGTGGCGCTGTTCTGCGTGACGACGATGAGGACCGGATCGCAGCGGTACTTCTCCAGCAGGTACGCCAGGTAGTACGGCCAACTGCGGCGCTTGCGCGCGTCCGGCTGGCTCTGCGACTCCACGACCAGCAGGTACGTGCCCTCGTCGGTCTCGGCCCGCAGCAGCGTGTCCACCCGCCGCTCGATGGGCTCGATCTCGGTGAGGTCGACGTTCAGGGCGGCGAAGTCGTGTGGCTCGGGGAACGGAACGTGGAGCACTTGTTGCAGGGCACGGGTGAGCAGCGCGGGATCCTTCTGGAAGATCCGGTGCAGGGCTTCGTGCGACGAGCCGACCATCGGCTCTCCTTTCTGTCCGACGTGATCAACGAGCTACGCCGCGTTCAGTTCGCACCACACGAGCTTGCCTCGATGCCCCATCCGCGCCAGCGGCTGCCAGTGCCAGAGGGCGGAACAGGCCCGCACCAGCGCCATGCCCCGGCCGCTTTCCGCGTCGCCGAGTTCCTCCAGCCTGCGTGGCGGGTCCGGCGGTTCGGGGTCCGCGTCCCAGGCACCGATCTGGAGGACGCCGTCCCGGTTGCGGAGTCGGAGGCAGGCGGGGCCCTTGGTGTGCAGGACGGCGTTGGACATCAGCTCGGAGGCGAGGAGTTCGGCGGTGTCGGTGAGGTGAGCGAGGCCGTTGACGGTGAGGACCGCACGGAGGGTGTGGCGGGAGACGGTGACGGCTCTGGGGTCGATGGGGATGTAGAGCGAGTACTCCCAGGAGTCGGAGGCGGGGACGGTTTCGGGCATGGGTCGGCTCCAAGTGGGTGGGGGGTGACTGACCGCGGTGGCATTGCCGCAGCCGTCATGGCAGGACGGAGCGGTGCGCTTCCGCAGAGTGAAGCTCGCGTCACCGACGGTAGACCTGAACGTTTCGGTGGAGCAAGCCGATCCCGTAATCTGTCCCCGAACGAGTCGCGCCTCCAGGCGTGTTGAACAAGGGGTGTCGATGACGACAAGGCGCGAACCAACAGCACGGCAGATGCGCCTGGCGATCGAACTACGCAGGCTCCGCGAAGCGGCAGGACTCTCCGCCCGCCAGGCAGCGACACTTCTCGGCGTGAGCAACGTCCAGATCAGCCAGATCGAGTCCGGCGTCACGGGCGTGAGCGAGGAGCGCCTGCGCCGCCTCGCGTCCCACTACGCCTGTACGGACGGCGAGTTCATCGACGCTCTCGTCACCATGGCCAAGGATCGGACGCGCGGATGGTGGGAGGAGTACCGGGGGCTGCTGCCGACGTCGTTCCTCGACCTGTCGGAGTTGGACCATCATGCGATGTACCGGCGCGAAGTGTCCGTCCTGTACGTGCCGGGGCTGCTGCAGACGGAGACCTACGCTCGCGCTCTCTATTCAGCCAGGGTGCCCAAACTCACCGCTGACGAAATTGAGTTGCGGGTCCGCCATCGAATGGGGCGGCAGCGGATCAACGTCCCGCACGAGATGGCGATCCATGAGGCGGCGCTACGCATCCGCGTCAGCGATCGGGCTTCCGCACAGGCTCAACTCGTCCGTCTCGTCGAGCTTTCCGAAGCGGACCACATCACTCTGCGGGTAGTGCCCTTCGACCTGGACGGCTTCGCTCGCGCCGGGAGCTCCATGAGCTACGTCGGCGCTGCCGTACCCAAACTGGACACAGTGATTCGCGATGCGCCCCATGGCGCGCTTCGTATTGATTCCGAGCCCGAACTCAGCGCGTTTCGCGCGCTCTTCCATACAGTGGAGGCGATGTCACTGGACCCGGACCGGTCCCGTGACTTCATTCACCGGCTGGCCAAGGAACTGTGAGGCCCACCATGACGAGCCCCGAGAACTGGCAGAAGTCCTCCTTCTCCGGCTTCGGCGACGGCGACGAATGCCTCGAACTCGCCTCCACTCCCGCCGCCCTCCACCTCCGCGAATCCGACGCCCCCGCCACCGTCCTCACCGCACCTCCCACCCCCCTCGCACACCTCCTTCACTCCATACGCACAGAAACCCCCGGAATTGTGGCCTCCACCACAGCGCGCCCGGGGCACCCCTGCTGAAGTGACCGAATGATCGGTCTCCTGCTCCGCGTCCTCCCGTTCTGGGTGCGCGAGCCCCTGCTTGTCGTCTTCGGCGTGCTCTTCAGCGGCTTCCTCTTCTACGCGGCCGTCCGGGACGACGAGTGGAAGATGGCCGCCCTCGGGGTCGCCGTGGTCGTGTTCACCGGCATCCGTGTGCACACCATGAACCGCGCGTTCAAAGCCCGTCGGCTGCTCAAGGACATCGAGGGCGCGCCGAACGCGTGACCTCGTCCCCCACCGACACCTTCCCCGCCCGGCGCACGGCGAAGTACGCGCCGAAGGCGATGCCCTTGTCGGTGTCGGCGTCGGAGTCGGCGCCTCCCGTGCGGCGGTAGGTCGCCAAGGTGCGCAAGGGTTCCGGGCCGGCCCGGCGGCCGGTTTCCTGGTCGACCATCGTGATCGCGCAGCGGATCGTCCGTTCCGTGAAGGTCAGTTCGGCGTCGGCTATGGACAGGTGAGGCGTGTCGTCCTCGGTGTGGGGCGTGGGCCAGCCGTCGACGACCAGGTTCGGGCGGAAGCGGTTCATGGGGAGGGGCGCGGAACCGCCCTCGGCCAGACGGTCGTTCAGGGCTGCCAGGGTGGCGCGGGAGATGACGTGCAGGCGGTTGTTGTTGCCCGCCGGGGGACTGAGCCGGACCAGGGTGCTGGGGGCGCCCAGGACGTCCGTCAGCCAGGCGTTCGTCTTCGCGCCCTCGCCTCGGACCGGGTCTCTGCCCGGTGCGCTCAACGTCAGTTCGCCGTCCGCGAGTCGAGGGGTGATCAGTGCCAGGGCCGGGTCTCCCCACTGCCAGCGGACCTCGCCCTTCTCGTCGAGGATCGCGTAGGCGCGGTCGTCGGGGAGGCCGGTCGGGGTGACCGTCGCCTCCGTGAGCTCGATGCCCGCGCAGCCCTTCACCGGGTAATACGTGATGCCTGTCAGCCTCGCCGCCGTCATCCCTGACTTCCCCCGTCGCTTCCCGTCCTTGCCCGTCCAAGAATTTTTTGCCGAATCCTGTGAGTCCGAACCGCGTCCCGTCCGTATTCCTCTCTGTCAGACCCCACCTGGCGATGACATAGCGGCGGATTCCCCGAGCGGGCAGGAGGAACAGTGCAACTTTCGCGAAACGCGATGGGAACTCTCTTCGTGGGCGGCGCGCTGACCCTGACGCTCGGCGCGCTCGCCTACCCATCGATGCTCGGACTGGACACGGTGTCCACGTCCACCGACCGGATCATCGCCAACACCCAGTGGGGGCCGCTGACTGAAGGCGACCGCAACTTCATCGTCGCGGTGCGCGCGGCCGGCCTGTGGGAGTACCCGGTCGGGCAGATCGGGCTGCAGAAGGGGCAGAGCAAGGCTGTGCTCATCGCCAGCCAGCATCTGATCGACGGACACGCCGCGCTGGACGAGACCTGCCGCAAGATCGCGCCGATGCTGAACGTCACGATCCCCAACGTGGCCAGTCCGCAGCAGGAGGGGTTCGTCAACACCCTCAAGGCGGACCAGGGCAAGCAGTTCGACGTCGACTTCGCCAACATCCTGCGCCAGACGCACGGCTCGATCTTCAACACCGTGGCGAAGATCCGCTCGACGACCAAGAACACGCTGGTGCGCGCCCTGGCCGACCAGGCCAACGACACCGTGCTGGACCACATCACGGTGATGGAGAACACCGGCCTGGTCGACTTCGACACCACGCTGTTCAACCAGACCACGCCGCCGAAGCTGCCCCAGTCGGACATGACGCCGCCGGTCCCGCCCGCCGGTCAGCCGCTGATCGTCCTGACCCCGCCGCCGAACGCCACGTCCACCCCGGTGGACCTCGGCGCGGCCGTGGCCGGTCAGCAGCAGCAGCAGTCCCAGTAGGCGCTGTAAGCGCTCCTCGCTCAGGCCAGCCAGGCCGTGGTGTCCGGGGGGAGGGTTCCTCCTCCCGGTCCGTGGTCGTCCAAAGGCGTGCTGGTCAGGAGTACCTCCCCCGGTGGCAGCGGTACCGGCGCGGCCGACAGGTTCGTCATGCAGCGCCAGGCGTCCGAGCGGGCGAACAGCAGGACGCCCGGGGTCGCCGTCTGCTGCCAGGTGAGTTCCTCGCCTGCCAGCAGCTTGCGGCGTAGGCGCAGGGCCGTGCGGTAGAGCTCCAGGGTGGAGCCTTCCACGCCCGTCTGCGCCTGCGCCGAGCAGCGCGCGAAGTACGGCGGCTGCGGCAGCCATGCGCCGCCCGCGCCGAAGCCGTACGACGGGCCCGTCGTCGTCCAGGGCAGCGGGACCCGGCAGCCGTCTCGGCCCTTGATCGCGTGGCCCGTCTGTTCCCAGAGCGGGTCTTGGAGGGCGTCCACCGGCAGGTCGGCCACCTCGGGCAGGCCCAGTTCCTCGCCCTGGTAGACGTACGACGATCCCGGCAGCGCCAGCATCAGCAGCGTCGCCGCCCGGGCCCGGCGCAGGCCCTCCTGTTCGTCGACCCGCGGGGCCGTGCCGTCGGAGAGCAGCCAGGCGTTCTCGTCCGTGCCCGGCGGGAGCATCAGGCGTGAGGTGTGGCGGACGACGTCGTGGTTGGAGAGGACCCAGGTGGCGGAGGCGCCGACCGCTCGGGCGGTGGCGAGGGAGTCCGTGATGACCTCGCGGATCCGCTCCGCGTCCCAACCCGCCTGGAGATACTCGAAGTTGAAGGCCTGGTCGAGTTCGTCCGGGCGGGCGTAGAGCGCTCGTCGGGCTCCCGGAACCCAGGCCTCGGCGACGGCCGTGCGGGGCGGGGTGTAGGAGTCGAGGATCGTGCGCCAGTCGCGGTAGATCTCGTGGACCTCGTCGCGGTCGTAGAAGGGGTGCGTGCCGGGGGGCAGGTGGGACAGGGCGTCCTCGCCGCTCAACTCCAGGGCGCCCAGGTCGCGGAGGGGCTCGGTGAGGTCCTTGACGAGGGCGTGGGCCACGTCGATGCGGAAGCCGTCGACGCCTCGGTCGGACCAGAAGCGGAGGGTGGTGCGGAAGTCCTCGCGGACCTCCTCCTGGGACCAGTCGAGGTCCGGCTGCTCCCGGGTGAAGAGGTGGAGGTACCACTGACCGTCGGGGATTCGCTGCCAGGCGCTGCCGCCGAAGACCGACTGCCAGTCCGTGGGCGGGAGTTCGCCGTTCGGGCCGCGGCCCTCTCGGAAGACGTAGCGGTCGCGGGCCGCGGAGCCGGGGCCGGCCGCCAGGGCCTCCTGGAACCAGGGGTGCAGGTGGGAGGTGTGGTTGGGGACCAGGTCGACGATCACCTTCAGGCCGAGCCGGTGGGCCTCGGCGGCCAGCGCGTCGAAGTCGGCCAGGGTGCCCAGGCGCGGGTCGACGTCCCGGTAGTCGGCGACGTCGTAGCCGCCGTCGGCCAGCTCGGAGGGGTAGAAGGGCGAGAGCCAGAGGGCGTCCACGCCGAGGGCGGCCAGGTGGGGCAGCCGGTCGGTGACGCCTCGCAGGTCTCCGAGGCCGTCGCCGTCCGCATCGGCGAAGCTGCGCGGATAGACCTGGTAGACGACGGCCTGGCGCCACCAGTCGGGGTGGTGGGAGGAGAAGTCGGTCACGAACGGAAGTCTGTCCAACTTGCCGGGAAAGCGAACGTGCGGGTTGTTCGGAATAGATCATTCCGTACCCGGTGGAATGGCGGAGATGTGTGACGCATTCTTGAACTTCCCGAGGCGGGCGCGCCCTAGGGGGCTTCTGATGGATCTCCGTGGGAGAAGGAGCGGCGTTCGGTGCGTGCTCTCGGTGTGCCGGGCGAGAGTGCGTGCCGGGCGAGAGTCCTCGTAGCGGAGCTACTAGGGCTTTCGCCCGGTGCGGCGAGAGTGCGTGCCGGGCGTCGCGACGCCGCGGAGATCCATCAGAAGCCCCCTAGTTGCCCTCCAATGTCGTCAGCCACAGCTTCACGTAGCGCTCGACGTCGACGTCCAACGCCACGTCCACCAGGGCCTGTTCGCGGAAGCCGTCGTGGATCTCGGACTCGCCGTGGCGGGGGCGGCGGTCGACGATCGTCTGGCCGCGGGACGGGCCGGGCGCGAGGGCGACCTCGACCGGGAGGCGTTCGGTGGTCAGGCCCGCCGGGTCGGCCACCGCGCAGACCGCGCCCGCGTCGCCGAGACCGCCGGTGGGGGTCGGGTCGCCGGAGGTGGCCGGGTCGCGGTGGGCGAGGAGTTCGCCTGCGAGGCGCAGCCGGGGCTCCGAACTCGCCCGCAGGCGGGCCACGTCCGGTGCCGGGACCAGGACCCGCGTGAACACGTCCAGGCCGTACATCGTGATCGGCACGCCCGCGGTGAGCAGGACCGCGGCCGCCTCCGGGTCGTGCCAGACGTTGAACTCGGCGACCGGGGTGGCGTTCCCGGTCGTCACCGCGCCGCCCATGAACACGATCCGCTCGATGTTGCGGGTCACCTCCGGGTGGGTGCGCAGCAGGAGGGCGATGTTCGTGAGCGGGGCGGTGGGGATCAGCGTGACCGGGCGCGGGGAGGCCAGGATCTCGCGGCGCAGCAGGGTGACGGCGTCCACGTCGACCGGGCGGCGGGCCGGGGCGGGCAGGCCCAGGTCGCCCATGCCGTCCTGTCCGTGCACCGGCGCCGAACGGGCGGGCTCGATCAGCGGGCGCGCGGCGCCCCGGGCGACCGGGATGTCTGCGGCGCCGGCTTGCTCCAGCACGGTCAGCGTGTTGCGGACGACCCCGTCCACGTCCGTGTTCCCGGCGACGCAGGTCACCGCCCGTACGTCCAGGCCGGGATGACGGACGGCGAACAGCAGGGCGAGGGCGTCGTCGACGCCGGTGTCGCAGTCGATGATCACGGGGATGGGCTGATCGCCGCTCTGCTCGGTCACGTATGGACTCCTTCCGTACACCAACCCGGTCGTTCCCGACCCTATGCGGGCACGATCGTTCCCACAGCCCATCGCTCACGGGACACCGCGCCCGCCGCGCCCGCCGCGTCCGGGAGTCCTCCCGGAGCCTGGGCCGAGGCCCTCGGCCCACCCGGTCGCAGCAACGCAGGTAACCCGTACGGCCCGCCGCGCTGGTCGGGGCGGGGCGCCGGTGCTGCCGTGGGAGGAGGCATCCCGGCATGCCGCTTGGCACGACCCCGCGCGCACTTCTGGAGGCATCCCCCGATGAGCCGTCGCACCCTTCTGGGCTCCTCCGCTCTGCTCCTCACCGCCGTCACGGCCCTCACCGGCTGCGCCACGCTCGGTCTCGAGCACCCGCCGACCGCCGCACCCGCCACGCCCACCGTCGTGCGGTCCTCGGCCAAGCCGGCCGCGCCGGCCACCGCGCCGGGGCTCACCGAGGCGCAGGCGCAGGCCGCTCTCATCACCGAGACCGACCTCGGCGCGCCCTGGACCCCCACGCAGGGCGCGGCCACCTGGCGGGACGGGATGCTCAAGGCGACCGCCCCCACCGCCGACTGCCAGAAGCTCCTCGACGACCTGTACGCCGACGAACTGCTCGGCGGCCCCGCCCGCGCGGTCGTCGCACTCGACGACCCCGACGCCGGCGCCCAGCTCCGCTACCAGCTCACCGGCAACCGCCCGGCGGACGTCGACCGCAAGCTGGCCTGGCTGAAGACGATGCCCGAGAAGTGCGCCCGGTTCACGGCCAAGGCGACCGGCGACACCGTGCTGGACGTGCAGGTCTCCGAGCTGCCGCTGCCGGAGGTCGGCGACGTCCGCCAGGGCCTGCGGGTCAGCATGACGGTCTGGGCGACCGCCGAGGAGAACGGCGGCGACCCGACGACCCTCACCCTGGACGTCGCCGCCGTCCGGGCCGGCGAGGACGCCTTCGCCCTCACCAACGGCGGTCTGGGCGACGCCCCGAACGCGGCCACCCAGGCCGCCGTGCAACTCGGCGTACGGCGACTCGCGGACGTCCGGAAGCAGGGGCGCGTGCAGGTCTGAAGCGGGTATCAGGAACTGGGGAACGGCCGCCGCTACGGCTTTTCGTAGGGGTCCGACGGCTGTTTCACCTGGTTGACCGTCGTCGCGGTCAGCAGCGGCGGCCAGGCCTCGTCGGAGCCGAGCTCGCCCTTCGGCAGCCAGGTGCCGGTGACGGTGACCCAGGTGTCGGCGGGCAGGACGTCGTCGTCCGCGTTCCTGATCTCGACCTTGCCGGTGGTCGCGTCGGCGGCGCAGCAGGTGACGGTGAGGCGGGTGACGTACCAGGCGCCGTCGTCGCCGTGCGTGACGAAGCCGGTCAGGCTGACCGTACGGCCCTTCAGCGAGCGTCCGCTGTCGTAGATCGCGCGTGAGCTGAACTCGCCGACGGTGAGCGTCAGCGGATTCCCCGCCGGGAGCGCCGGGAAGGCGCCGACGCCCTGCGCGGCCCGCTGGGCGGCCTCGCGGCCCGCGCTGTAGGAGCCGAGGGCGGGGGGCGGGAAGAGGAGGAGGGCGAGCGCGGGGAGGGTGAGCAGCCAGGCGACCCGGGGGCCGGCGGGGCCGTGCGAGTGCCCCTCGTGACCGGCGTCCTCCTCGACCTGGTCCTCGTGCTCGTCCGGTGTGCGGTGGCGCAGGGCCGCCGTCACCAGGCCCAGCAGGACCAGCGCCGTCCCGGACAGGATCAGATACGGCCGCAGGCCCGCCTGTACGTACCGCAGGTACAGGTCGCTGGTGAGAGTGATCCGCAGGACCGCCCCGCCCGTGAGGAGGAGCAGTGCCGCCGGTCCGTACCGCTTCACAGCAGCCACCACCCGACGAGGACGCTCGCGGTCAGGGCGACCACCCAGGTCGCCGACGCGAACCGGACGGCGAAGGACCGGCCGAAGGTGCCCGCCTGGAGGGCGATGAGCTTCAGGTCGACCATCGGGCCGACGACCATGAACGCCAGCCGGGCGGTGGGCGGGAAGGCGCTCAGGGAGGCCGCGACGAAGGCGTCGGCCTCGCTGCACACGCACAGCACGACGGCCAGCAGCGCCAACAGCGGCACCGCGAGCCACGGGGACCCGGTGAAGAGGTCCAGCACCGAGCGCGGGACGGCGATGTTGAAGGTCGCCGCGGCCGCCGCGCCCAGCACCAGGAAGCCGCCGGCGTGGAGGAAGTCGTGCTGAAGGCCGGTGAGGAAGGCGCGGGGGCCCGTGGATCGAGCCTCCGGCCCGGCGGCGGTCCGTGGCTTCGGCAGCCGCAGCCACTTCTCCTTGCCGAACCTCGCCCACAGCCAGCCCATCACCACGGCCGTGCCGAGCGAGGCGAGCAGCCGGGCCAGGACCATCCCCGGCCGGCCGGGGAAGGCGATGGAGGTCGCGACGAGCACGACCGGGTTGATCGCGGGCGCGGAGAGCAGGAAGGCGAGGGCGGCCGCCGGGGCGACCCCGCGCCGCATCAGGCTCCCGGCCACCGGCACGGACGCGCACTCGCAGCCGGGCAGCACCGCCCCGGCGACCCCCGCGACCGGCACCGCGAGCGCCGGGTTGCGCGGCAGGAGCCGGCGGAACACCCGCTCCGGGACGAACGCGCCGATCGCCGCCGACACGACCGTCCCGAGGAGGAGGAACGGCACGCCCTGGACGGCGATCGCGGTGAAGACCGTCCACCAGGCGGCCACCGGCGGGGTGTAGAGGTCGAGCGCGAGCATCGGTCCGAGGACGGACACGACGGTCGCGATGGCGAGCAGCGCGGCGCCGCCCAGCACCGCGTACACGGACGCGCGCACGGCGAGCCGCAGGCCGTCGGCGACAGTCCGTTGGTCGTACACCTCGCGGAAGTTAGCGAGAGCGGCTGTGGGTCACCCCTGGTTCGGCGAAGAGCGGCCTGTGTGCGGGACGGAGGTGCTACAGGGCCGAGGTGCTAGAGGGGCGAGGTGCTAGAGGGCCGAGGTGCTACAGGGCCGAGGTGCTACAGGGCCGAGGTGCTAGAGGGGCGGTTGTGCCGGGGCCGGGCCCAGGGTGGTCGTGCCGGGGGCGGTGCGGTGGCCGAGGCCGGTGCGGTAGGCGTCCAGGGCGGCTTCGACGCGGCCGGTGCGCCGCAGCAGGTCGCCCAGCAGACGGCACAGGTCGGCGAGGTCGCCGGCCGCGCCCGCGCGCTCCAGGAGGCTGAGGGCGCGCACGTAGTGCTCCTCGGCGGCCTCGGTGTCGCGGGCGTCCTCGGCGATGATGCCGAGCAGCCGGTGCGCGCCCGCGGAGTGCACGGCGCCGCGCTCGGGGGAGAGGTCCCCGAGGACGTCGTGCAGCAGGGCGGCGGCCTCGTCGGACTTGCCCCTGCGGTGCAGCACGTCGGCCAGTTCGACGGCGACCTGGCTGCTGTAGAGGGCGGCACGCCGGGCCGAGAGCATGGCCTGGGCGTGCTTCAACTCGTTCTCGGCGCGCTCCAGTTCGCCGTTCTGCGCGTAGACGTAGCCGCGCATCCAGTGGCAGTTGGCGAGCTCGGTGCGCAGCTGGAGCTGGCGGTAGAGCTCGGCGGCCTTGGCCAGCGAGGCGTCCGCCTCGGCCAGGCGGCCTTCGGCGAGGAGGGTGCGGGCCACGGAACGGTGCATACGAGCGACCAGCGCGGGGTCGCCGACCTGGGGCGCGAGGGCGAGCGCGAACTCGGCGGCCTGTGCGGCACGGGCCGCCGCGCCCAAGTCCATGTACGGGCCGATGACGGAGGCGTAGAGCAGCAGCAGCGCGTCCGGGTCGTGCAGTCCGCCCCGGTTGAGCTCGTCGAGGGTGGACTCCAGCAGATAGACGGCGTACCGGAGTTCACCGGCGAGGTAGTGGGAGACGGCGCGGCCGCGCAGCGCGGGGACGCGGACGGTGAGCGGGGCGTCGGCGAGTGCGGCCTCGGCGCGCTCGAAGCAGTGGCGGGCCGTGTCCAGGTCGCCGGCCTCGATCCCGCACTCGCCGAGCCCGAGCAGGGCGGTGGCCTGCTCCTCGGCCAGGCCGTGCTGCTCCGCCTCCGCGAGCAGCTCGGTGTACTGCCGGGCCGCCTCCTCGGCCTCCCCGGTGGCCAGCGCCCGCTGGGCCTCGGTGAGACGCAGCCGCAGGTCGGTGACGAGCCGGGCGGGCCGGCCGGTCGCCAGCTCCTCGAAGTCGACGCCGAGCCGTTCGGCGATGTGCTTGAGCGCCTCGTCGGAGGGCCGTACCCGGCCCGCCTCCAGCGTGGACACATAGGCAGGGGTGTAGGTCGGCTCGGCCAACTGCCGCTGTGTCAGGCCCCGCTCGACGCGCAACCGCTGCACCCGGCGGCCGACGACCTCCGGTTCGTCCCGCTCTCCCACGCCCGACTCCCCCAACTCCCCCTGCGCCTCTTGCCGTTGGACTATCTCAGCCCCTAGGTTAAACAGCGAGTTAAGCACGCTTAATAGCTTGCTGACGTGAGTATCGCCGTCGCCGACGTTGCGAGGTAGCCGTGCCCGGACGCACAGCCGCACGCCCTTCCGCACGCCCTTCTGCGCCCTACGTCAGAGCCGTCGCCGCAGCGCTCCTGGCTGTCACGGCCCTGATCACCGCCGCCAACGCGGGCCCGGCCAGAGCCACCGCCACCGACGACACCGCTCCGACCTCACAGCACGAGACGACGGAGCGCCGTTAGGGTCTCGGGAGGGGGAGAGGAGGTCGCCGTGTCCCAGGAGGAACGTGATGCCAGGCTGGGCCTCACCGGGCTGACCGGTGCGGAGCGGGAGGCCCGGATCCGCCTGCTGAGGGAGCAGATCGACCGGGAGGTCGCCGCGGCACGGGCCGCCCTGAAGGCCCGGCGGGCCCAGCGGGCCCAGCAAGCCCGACGGGGTGCGGCTTCCGACGTCGAGGACCCGTCCTAACGCGCGCTCAGCTGCCGCAACTGCTGCTGGACGTGGTCCAGGGCGCCCTCGCGCCGACCGGGCACCCTGCCACGCAACTCGGCGAGCGCCGGCCCCAGCTCACGGGCTCGGGCCGCGCTGCCGATCCGCCCCCACTGATGGTGCGCCCGGTCCACGGCCGCCTCCACGGCAGGCGCGTCGACCGGCTGCCCCACCTCCAGCCGGACGGCGGCGACGGCCATCCACGTCCGGCAACTCCGCTCGGCGTCCCCGGCGAACATCGCCAGATCCGCCCGGACCTCGGCCCAGTGCAGCGCCTCCTCGGACCCCCGCCCATGGGCGACCACGGCGGCCTGCTCCCAACGAGCGGCCAGAGAGTCGGCCTCGGCATGCCGCCCGGCCTGGACGGCGCCGGAAATGGCGGTATGGGGATCCCCGTCCAGCTTCTGGACGGGGAGAGAAGGGGCGGCGGGGGCGGGGGCGGACAGCACCAGGTCCGCCGTCTCCCCCTCCCCGGCAAGTCGAGCGAGCGCAGCCTGATGCAGCCGCGAGATCTCCGGCCGCTCCCCGCTCCGCAGTATCGTCGCGACCGCCTTCATATAGGACGGCGCCGCGACCCCCCGCCGCCCCGCGGGGGGAGGCGCGACCCGCCCGTACACGGCGACCCCGGGCCCGCACTCCAGCGCGTTCCCCCGCAGCCACTCCCAGACCTCGGCGTCCGCGTGCAGATCGAGCACCACCGTCGTGGACCCGGCCGCCCGCAACCGCAACTCCTCCCGCAGCCAGTGCCACGGCAACGCCGTGTACCGCACGGTCGACGGCGTCGTACGCGCCAACGCGAGATGCGGCAGCCGCTGACGCCGGTCGAGCTGCAGCTGCCCGGCGACGAACAGGGTCAGCGGCCCGGGCGCCCCCGCCGCGGCCCGCAGCCGTGTCAGCACGGCCTGCGGCTCCAGCGGATCGGCGAGTTCGACGACGTTCGCGGTGTCGGTGCCGGCCAGCACGGAGGGCGGCACGGCCGCCAGCACGGGGAGCACGGAGGCCGCGTCCACCAGACGTCCCTTGCCCATGGGCGAGGCCGCGAGCACCAGCACGGTTCCGGTCATGGTCCCCTCCCCTGTCGATCACGTACGTCAGCACGGTAACCGCTGCTGCTGCAAAGGGAGGTCTCAGGCCTGCGAACGCCGGACGGCGAAGACGGTCGTGTCGTCGTCGAGACGCCCCCCGCAGCGCCGCTGGGGGCGCCCCCTCGCCCGCGATGCGCAGGGTGCCGAACCGGGCCGACTGGTCGCCTTCGTGCGGGACGGCACTCCCCCACGGTGCTGCGCCCGCTGCCGCCGGGCTGGGGCGGCTCGGCGCGCACCCGGACCGACGCGGCCGGCACGGACAGCAGACCGCGGACGACGGCCCATGGGACGGGCGAAACACGGCCCGGCACCGCCCGCATCCGGGAACCGGTCCCACGCGAACCCGTCACCCGACTTGCCACCGCCCCTCCCCAGGTGTGCCCTGGAGGGAGGCGGGGACGAGGAGAGGAGTGCTCCCATGGCTCATACGGCGCCCACGTCGGGAGTGCCGGCCACGCGGAACTCGTTCGCGCGGCCACGGACACCCGATGTCTTCAGCGAACGGTTCCACCAGAACGCCCAGCGGTCGACGGCCGTGGTACTCGGGCTCGTCTACGGCTACTGGGTCGCGGCCAACAACCGCTCCGGCGGCCCGATCACCGGCTGGAACCTCCTGCTCGGCTTCGTGAGCGCGTTCGCGTTCGCGGCGCTCTACCTGGGCATCCACGCCCTGGCCCCCCGCATGCGGCGCGAAGTGCACGCCGTGCTGTGGACGGCCTTCACCGGCTGCGCCTTCGGCTTCCTGTACAGCCAGACCGGCGCGTCCGTCCTGCGTTCCACGGGCATGGCGCTGGCGGTCTCGGCGGCCACCCTGGCCACGCTGTTCTACCGCTACTACACGCACGAGGACGCGGAAGGACACCGCATCCGCTGACTCCCGTCACACGGGCCCCGGCGTTGTACGCCGGGGCCCGTGCGTTCCCTCATCCCTCCACTCACCGGCCGACCGGGATCACTCCCAGCCGTCCGACGAGGTCTTCGCCCCAGAACCAGGAAACACCCGTTCGGGCGAACCCTCCACCGGAACATGTCACGGAGCGCCACCCGTACGGCCCCGATCGGCTCGCGCACCCCGCCCCGACCCCGTTGCCTTGAGGCGTGTCCCGAAGCCTGCGGACCGCCCTCTCGGCCGCCCTCATCGCGCTGTCCTGCCTGTTCGCGCCGTTCGGCGCGCTCGCGGCCTGGGCGGCGTACGGCCTCACGGACACCCGCGGCTATGTGACGACGATGGCGCCGCTCGCCTCCGATCCGGCCGTGCGGGACGCCGTCGCGGACACGGTGGGTGACGGGGTCGCGCGTGAGTCCGGGCTGAACCCGGTCTTCCTGCGCGACGCGGTCCGCTCGTTCACCGCCACCCGTGCCTACCGCAGCGCATGGAACGCGGGCAACGAGGCCGCGCACACGGCGGTGATGCACGCGCTGCGCGACCGCCGGGGCGGCCACCGGCCGGTCACCGTGGACCTGGCGACCGTCACCGCCCCGCTCAGGCACCAGCTGACGGTCGATCACGTGCCGTTCGCGACACGCATCCCGGTCGAGCACACGCAGGTGGCGCTGCTCCCGTCCGACGACCTGGCCGCACTCCGGAAGGGCTTTTCCGTGGTGGACGTAGCCGGTTTCTGGCTTCCCCTGACGGCCGTCGTGTTCGCGGTGGCCGGGATCGCGGTGGCGGCCTGCCGCCGCCGGGCGATCACCGCGACCGCCCTCGGCACGGCGCTGGGCGGCGCGTTCCTGGGCCTCGCGGTCGCCGTCGGCCGCCGACTGACCCTCGCCGACCTCCCCGAGGCCGCCCACCGCCCGGCCGCGGGCGCGGTCTACGACGCCCTCACCGCCACCCTGCGCACGGCCTCCTGGCTGCTGCTCGCGGTGGGCCTGACGGTGGCGGCGGCGACCTGGCTCAGCCGACCCGGCTCTCCGCTGGTCCGGCTGCTGCGACGCCGGCGAGCGTCCGCAGCGCCCGCGCAAGCTCCGGAGGCGGAGCCGACGCGAGTCCGAGCCTGACCGCGTCCGGCGTGCGGTGCGGGTCGACGGCGAAGGCGGTGCCCGGGGTGACGGCGATGCCGTGCGCGGCGGCAGCGGCCGTGAAGGTGTCCGCCCGCCACGGCGCGGGCAGCTCCCACCAGGCGAAATAGGCGCGCGGATCGGTCCGTACGGTGAACCCCGCGGCGGGCTCGACGAGGTGCTCGGCGAGGATCGCCTGCCGCCGGGCGACATCCGCCCGCTTCTCCTCCACGAGCCGCCGCACCACCCCGTCCCCCGTCCACCGCACGGCCGCCTCCACCGCGAACCGCCCCGCGCTCCACCCACCGGACCGCACCGCGGCCCCCACCGCCTCCACCCGCTGCTCGGGCACGACGAGAAGACCGACGGTCAGCCCGGGCGCGACCCGCTTGGACAGCCCGTCGACGACATGCGTCAGCCCGGGGGCGTGCACGGCGAGCGGAACGGCGTCCGGGTGGAGGAACGACCAGATGCGGTCCTCGACGACGGGCAGCCCCGACTCGACGACCAGCCGCCCGAGTTCGCGCCGCCGCCGCTCGCTCATGGTCGCGGAGGTCGGGTTGTGCAGGGTCGGCTGGAGGTAGAGGGCGGAGAGGGGAGCGGCGCGGTGGACGGCGGCGAGCGCGTCCGCCCGCACGCCTTCCGCGTCACCGGGGAGCGGCACGAGCACCAGCCCCAACCGTGCCGCGATCTCCTTGACCAGCGGATACGTCAGCTCCTCCACCCCGACCCGGCCGCCCGGCCGGACCAGGGAGGCGAGAGCGGCGGCGATGGCCTGCCGGGCGTTGCCGGCGAAGAGGAGCCGGGCGGGGTCCGGCCGCCAGCCGGGGAGGGCGAGGAGGTCGGCGGCGGCCTCGCGGGCGGCCGCGGTCCCGTCGGCGGCGCCCGGACGCATCGCCTCCGTCAGCGCGTCGGCCCGCAGCAGCGGCGCGAGGGAGGGCGCGAGCAGCTCGGACTGGCCGGGCACGGCAGGGTAGTTGAGCTCCAGGTTGACGGACGCGGCGGTGGCCGACTCGATGAGCGCGCGGCCCTGCGCGACGCCCGGCGCGGCCCGCACGAAGGTCCCCCGGCCCACCTCGCCCACCACCAGCCCGCGCCGCACGAGTTCGCCGTAGACCCGGCCGGCCGTCGAGGGCGCGATGCGGTGCCGCCGCGCGAACCACCGTTGCGGAGGCAGCCGTTGACCTGGACGCAGCCGCCCGACGGCGATGTCCTCGGCGATGCGATCGGCGATGGACCGGAAGTCACCCACCTTCCCGCCCTCCTCTCTCCGGTGACTCTCTCCGGGTCTCTCTCCGGCCTGATTCTCTCGGCCTGATTCTCTCCGGGATTGCACCGAGGGCAAAGATCTTATTGCACCGAGGATTTGGGCCGCCCTACCGTCGATCACATGGCGCTTCCCCTTGTCCTCGTCCACGGCCACCCCTTCGACCACACGATGTGGACCCCGCAGATCGAGGCGTTCTCGCCCGACCGCCGGGTGATCGCCCCGGACCTGCGCGGCTACGGAACCTCCCCGGCGGTCCCCGGCATCACGCTGCTCTCCGACTTCGCCCAGGACATCGCGTCCCTGCTGGACGAACTGAAGGTGGAGACCTTCGTGCTGGCCGGCCTCTCCATGGGCGGCCAGATCGCGATGGACTGCTACCGGCAGTTCCCCGACCGCGTCCGGGGCCTGGTCCTCGCCGACACCTTCGCCGCGCCGGAGACCCCCGGCGGCCGGCTGGCCCGCAACGAGACGGCCGACCGGCTGCTGGCGGAGGGCATGCGCGGCTACGCCGACGAGGTGCTGGAGAAGATGGTCGCCCCGTACGCCGACCCGGCCGTCAAGGCGCACGTCCACCGCATGATGACGGCCACCTCCCCCGAGGGCGCCGCGGCAGCCCTGCGCGGGCGCGCCGAACGCCCCGACTACCGCCCCCTGTTGACCCGGGTCGCCGTGCCCGCGCTGGTCGTGGTCGGCGAGGACGACGAGTACACCCCGGTGTCGGACGCGGAGGCGCTGCACACGGCGCTCCCCGACTCCGAACTCCATGTCGTCGCCCGCGCGGCCCACCTGCCGAACCTGGAGCGGGCGGCGGAGTTCAACGAGGTGCTGGAGAACTTCCTGGCGAAGATCGAGGCGTAGCCTGGCCGGGATGCGTTCGACACGCGTGCGGCTCCTCGGCGCCTGGTGTGCGGGGCTGCTGCTGGCCGGGGTGAGTGTGGTCGTCGGGTGTCGGGTCGCCGATGCCGACGGCGTCACGCCCGTGCCGCAGCTGCTGGCCTTCCTGCCGTGGCTGATCGTGCCCACCGGCGCCGGGATCCTCGTCACGATGCTCGCCCGCTGGTGGACCGGGCTGCTCTGGGGAGTCGTCGTCCTCGGACTGCTCGCCTGGTCCGTCGAGCCGTACGGGACCGGCGACGAACCCGGGGGACCGGCCCTCGCGCGGCTGCGGGTGCTGACGTCCAACGTCGAGTTCGGGTGGGCGACCGACGCCCTGATCCCGGTGGTCCGGCGCGAGCAGCCGGACATCGTGTTCGTTCAGGAGTGCGAGTACACCTGCCAGGCGGCGGTACGCAGACAGCTCGGGGACGCGTACCCCTACCGGCAGGCCGTCCCCGGCGACAGCTCCGTCGGGTCGATCATCCTCAGCCGGTTTCCGCTCACGGCCGCCGGGACGATCCCCGGCGAGATGGGGATGCCGGGGGCGGTCGCCGACGTCGACGGACAGGCCGTCCGGCTCCAGCTCGCGCATCCCAAGCCGCCGCTGCCCGGCCAGGTCACCGTGTGGAAGCGGGAGCTGGGGCGGCTGCGCGACTTCGCCGCCGCCCGTCGGGACGACGGTCCGCTCATCCTCGCCGGGGACTTCAACGCCTCCCAGGACCACGCCGTCTTCCGCCGCATCCTCCACACCGGGCTGCGCGACGCGGCCCGGCTCGCCGGTGACGACCGCGAGCCCAGCTGGCCGAGCCGCACCACGCCCGCCTTCGGCGCGCAGATCGACCACGTCCTCGTCTCGAAGCAGTTCGCGGCGAGCGACGCCCGCTTCCTCCGCCTCGCCGGCACCGACCACCGAGCCCTGCTCGTGAACATCACCCTCCACCAGGGCTGAGGGCCCGGGACGGCGGCCCGGGACGGCGGCCCGGATCCGAGTGAGGCACGGAGCCGAACCGCCGACGGAGGGGGAGGACCCTAACGACCGATGTCCTGGCCGTCCTTGCGCCACACCGCCACGACGGCCGGGCGGACGTGCTTGCCCGCGCCGTCCGGCCAGGCGCTGGCCGGCTTGTCGACGGTCGCGCCGTCGATCTCGCCCGGGTGCTGCACGGCGACGAGGACCCGGCGGTCCTGGATGAGCGGACCGCAGGTCTCCGCGCCCTTCGGCACGGTCAGGAACTGCTTGAGCTCACCGCGCCGCGGACCGGTGGTGGCCACGCCGAAGAGCCCGTCGTGCGAGCCGAGCTGAGCGCCGTCGGTGGAGATCCACAGGTTGCCGTACGGGTCGAAGGCCACGTTGTCCGGGCAGGAGATCGGGCTGACGTCGTCCTTCGGGAAGCCCGCGAAGTAGGTCGCCGGGTCGTCGGGGTCACCGGCGACGAGGAACAGCGACCAGGCGAAGGCCGTGCTCTCGGGACGGTTGCGCGCCTCGGTCAGCTCCAGGACGTGCCCGTGCTTGTTGGCGTTGCGCGGGTTGGCCTCGTCGGCCTTGGCGTTCGCGCCGACGCCGCGGTTGGTGTTGTTGGTCAGCGCGACGTACACCTTGCCGCTGACGGGGGACGGCTCGATGTCCTCGGGCCGGTCCATCTTGGTGGCGCCCACCTTGTCGCCGGCCAGCCGTGTGAAGACGAAGACCTCGTCCGCGGTCATGCCCTCGACGTGCGAGACGGCGCCCTTGGCGGTGGCGGTGGCGATCGGGATCCACTGACCGCTGCCGTCGAACTCGCCGTCGGCGGGCAGCTTGCCGGCGCCGTCGATCTCGATGGCGGGGGAGTCGCCGGTCAGCCTGGCGACGTAGAGGGTGCCCTCGTCGAGCAGCGACAGGTTGTGCTCGCGCACCGCCCGGCTCGACCCCTTCTTCATGCGCTTGCTGCCGACGAACTTGTAGAAGTAGTCGAACCGCTCGTCGTCACCGGAGTAGACGACCGGCCGCCCGTCGGAGGTCATCCGCACGGTCGCGGCCTCGTGCTTGAACCGCCCGAGCGCGGTGTGCTTGCGGGGCGTCGAGGTCGGGTCGTAGGGATCGAATTCCACGACATACCCGAATCGGTGCACCTCGTTCGGCTCCTGGGCGACGTCGAACCGCTTGTCGAACCTCTCCCACTTGCGCTCGGTGGCCCCGGTCCCGATCCCGTAACGCTTGTCGGTGGCCCGGCTGCTGTTGGCGAAGTACTGGTTGAAGTTCTCCTCGCCGTGCAGCGTGGTGCCCCAGGGGGTCGTCCCGCCGGAGCAGTTGTTGAGCGTGCCGAAGACCTTGCGACCGGTCGGGTCGACGGAGGTCTTGACCAGGTCGGACCCGGCGGCGGGCCCGGTCAGCCGGAACTCGGTGGTCGCGGTGACCCGCCGGTTGAGGCGGTGCCGGGGAACGGCGGTCAGCTTCCCGGTCCTACGGTCCTCCTCGACGACGACGGCGGCCAGCCCATGGGCCGCCCAGGCGACCTCGACCTGCTGCCGGGTCGGGTTGGCGGCGTCGTAGCCGCGGAACATGAGGATCTCGTCGGTGTACTCGTGGTTGGCGACGAGCAGCTGCCGGTCGCACTCGCCCGGCAGGGGCAGCAGCGCCAGGAAGTCGTTGTTGTACCCGAACTGACCGGCCTGGGCGGCGGCGGTCTGGTTCTCCGGGTCGAAGGCGGGCGCGCCGCGCAGGATGGGCTCGCCCCAGCGGATGACGACGTTCTGCCCGTACCCCTCCGGGACGGTGACGGCGTCGAGGGTGTTCGCAGCGACGGAGCTGTAGCGCAGCCCGCGGGCCGCGCTGCCTGCGGGTTTCCCGGAGGTCTTCGCCGGGGCGGCCGCGACCGGCAGCGCACCGGCGGTCCCGGCGGCGGCCGCGACGGTGACGACGGCGGCGGCGCGCATCATCGTCCGGCGGCCGATGGCCCCGGCGATGACGTCACCGACGTACTCGTTGTCGCTGGTGTTGGGCACCTCGTGGAAACAGGCGTCACCACACCGGAAACGGCAGGTCATGGCGGAGCGACCGCCGGGATGGGACTGGGACGGCGTTCCGATCAACGGCAGAAGCTTGCGCACCTTTAATCTCCCCTTGCATGCCCTTGGTGTGAGCGTGACGGTAGGGGCACGTATGTGCGGAGGCGCTGCCGCAGGGTGAACGAAGGGTGAATCCCACGCAGCCACAAGGGTGTTGGGCTTGCGCGGAGGGGGCGGGGAGGCGGTATTGACACACCTGGGTTCCCCACACTCACCCCTGCCCAAGATCACCACCCAGGGCCGCTAACCTTACGTGTCCGTCCTGGCCAGGGATTTACGGGCATCAACTCATGCGAAGGGTTGCGCATATGGGCATTCTCACTCTCCTGCGGAACGCGTTCGGCAGGTCCCGGAAGGGGCGTTCCGCCGAGGCAGAGGGTGCGGAACAGGTTCCTTCGCAGGAACGAACCGCCGCCCCCGAGGAGCGGGACCACGAGTCGACCGCGCCCACTCCGGCGCCGAAGCCGGAACCGACGGTCCCGTCCCCCTCCCCCGAACCCACCCCGAAGCCCACCCCGACCGCCCAGGTCCCGGAACCCCGCCCGGCAACCGACGACGAACACGACCTCGTCGCGGCAGCCTTCGACAACGTCTCGGTCCCGAAGCCGACGAGGTCGGAGGAGAGCGGGGGGACGAACGATCAGCCTGCGGCTGAGGCCGAGGCAGCCGCTCCCACTGAGGCCGAGGAGGCCGTGGCGGCCAAGGCGGAGGCCGAGGCAGCCGTTGCGGCCGAGGCAGCCGAGGCCGAGCCGACCGCTGAGGAGCCCTCGGCGGAGGCCCACGCCGAGCAGCCGACACCGGAGGCCGCCCACGCCGAGGAGCCGACGGCGGACGCCGATGCGGAGCCCGAGCCGACAGCTGCGGCCGAGGCCGAGGTGAAACCGACGGCGGACGCCGAGGCCGAGCCGACGTCCGAGGAGCCCTCGGCGGAGGCCCACGCCGAGCAGCCGACACCGGAGGCCGCCCACGCCGAGCAGCCGACAGCGGACGCCGATGCGGAGCCCGAGCCGACAGCTGCGGCCGAGGCCGAGGTGAAACCGACGGCGGACGCCGAGGCCGAGCCGACCGCTGAGGAGCCCTCGGCGGAGGCCCACGCCGAGCAGCCGACACCGGAGGCCGCCCACGCCGAGGAGCCGACGGCGGACGCCGATGCGGAGCCCGAGCCGACAGCTGCGGCCGAGGCCGAGGAGCCCGCGCCGGAAACGGTGTCCGAGGCCGCTGAGACGACGGCTGAGGAGCCCGAGGCGGAAGCCTCGGCCTCGGAGGCAACCGCAGAGACGGCGGAGTCCAAGCAGCCCAGGCCCGAAGCGGTGACCGAGGTCGCCGAGCCCGAGACCGAGCCGGTCACGGAGACGGCGGAGCCCGAGGCGGAGCAGCCCACGCCGGAAACGGCGGCCGAGACCGCTGGCGACGCCGAGCCCGAGGCGACGGCGGAGCCGGAGTCCGAGCCGGTCGCGGTTGCCGAG
>NZ_JBFAKW010000001.1:28133-196986 GCF_040655955.1 Streptomyces sp. NPDC050263
GAGCAGCCCACGCCGGAAACGGCGGCCGAGACCGCTGGCGACGCCGAGCCCGAGGCGACGGCGGAGCCGGAGTCCGAGCCGGTCGCGGTTGCCGAGGCCGAGCCCTCCCCGGCCGCCGAGGTCTCCCCCTCCCCCGAGCCCGAGGCGGGAGCCGCTGCCCCGGAGGCAACCGCAGAAGCGGTCGAGTCCGAGCAGCCCACGCCGGAAACGGCGGCCGAGACCGCTGGCGACGCCGAGCCCGAGGCGACGGCGGAGCCGGAGTCCGAGCCGGTCGCGGTTGCCGATGTACCGGCCACCGAGACCGAGCCCGTCACCGAGGCGGAGCCCGAGGCCGTCCCCGTCGCCGAGGCGGAGCCCGCTTCGGCCGCCGGAGGCGAGACGGAGCATGCTCCCTCCGCCCCCGCCCCCGCCTCCGATCCCGCCCCCGTCGCCACGGTCGCCACGGTCGCCACGGTCGCCACGGTCGCCGATGGTGGGGACGCTGTTGCCGAGGGCGAAGCCGAGGCGGGGGCGGGTGCCGGTGCGGAGCGCAACGCCCCCGACCTCCCCGCCGGCCTCGCGACCGCCTACCAGGCAGCCGCGGCCGCCCTCGACAAGACCGGCCTCACCGACGCCCGAGCCAAGCTCTACCTCGTACTCGACCGCTCAGCGTCCATGCGCCCCTACTACAAGGACGGCTCCGCCCAGGCCCTCGCGGAGCAGACCCTCGCCCTCGCCGCCCACCTCGACCCCGCAGGCCCGGAGAAGACGAAGGTCCACGTCACCTTCTTCTCCACGGAGGTGGACGGCACCGGCGAACTCACCCTCGCCGACCACGAGAACAAGATCGACGACCTGCACGCAGGGCTCGGCCGCATGGGCCGCACCAGCTACCACGCCGCCGTCGAGGACGTCCTCGCCCAGCACCAGAAGGAAGCCCCCGGCACCCCCGCCCTGGTCGTCTTCCAGACCGACGGCGCCCCGGACGCGAAGACCCCCGCCACCCAGGCCCTCACGGACGCCGCGAAGGCCCACCCCACGGTCTTCTTCTCCTTCGTCGCCTTCGGTGACCCGGAGAACAAGGCGTTCGACTACCTCCGCAAGCTGAAGCTGGCCAACACGTCCCACTTCCTCGCCGGTGAGACCCCGCGCGAGCTCACGGACGCAGAGGTCTACGAGGGCATCCTGGCGAACTGGCGCCCGTAATCCCCGCTCGGTGGCCGCCCGTCTCCCACCCCGTAAAACGGGAGGCGGGCGGCCCACCCATGTCGGCTACGATTTCAAGTTCAAGGCTCACAAAAACGACCGACGCAAAAGCCGCCGCACAAGCCGCCGCAACAACCGACTGGGAGCAGCCTCCGATGGCTCGACACCTCATCACCAGCGCCCTTCCGTACATCAACGGAATCAAGCACCTGGGCAACATGGTGGGGTCCATGCTCCCGGCGGACGTGTACTCCCGGTACCTCCGCCAGCGCGGCCACGACGTCCTCTACATCTGCGCGACGGACGAGCACGGCACGCCGGCCGAACTCGCGGCGAAGGAGCAGGGGCTCCCGGTCGCCGAGTTCTGCGCGCAGGCGCACGACGCGCAGAAGGCCGTCTACGACGGTTTCGCACTCGCGTTCGACTACTTCGGCCGCAGCTCCTCCGCCCAGAACGTGGAGATCACGCAGCACTTCGCCCGCCGCCTGAACGAGAACGGCTTCATCGAAGAGCGCGCCATCCGCCAGGTGTACTCGCCCGCCGACGGCCGCTTCCTCCCGGACCGCTATGTGGAGGGCACCTGCCCGCACTGCGGCTACGACAAGGCCCGCGGCGACCAGTGCGAGAACTGCACGCGCGTCCTGGACCCGACCGACCTGATCAACCCGCGCTCGGCGATCTCGGGCTCGACGGACCTCGAGGTCCGGGAGACCAAGCACCTCTTCCTCCTGCAGTCGAAGCTCCAGCACGAGGTCGAGGAGTGGGTCGCCCGGCACGAGGCCGACTGGCCGCAGCTCGCCTCCTCCATCGCCCGCAAGTGGCTCACCGAGGGCCTGCACGACCGCGCGATCACCCGTGACCTGGACTGGGGCGTCCCGGTCCCGTCCGACACCTGGCCGGAGCTGGCGGCGGACGGCAAGGTCTTCTACGTGTGGTTCGACGCCCCGATCGAGTACATCGCGGCGACGAAGGAATGGTCGGACGCGGCGCCCGCCGGGGAGACCAGGGACTGGAAGTCCTGGTGGTACGAGGCGGACGACACCGTCCGCTACACGGAGTTCATGGCGAAGGACAACGTCCCGTTCCACACGGTGATGTTCCCGGCGACGGAGCTGGGCGTGCGCGAGCCGTGGAAGAAGGTCGACTACGTCAAGGCCTTCAACTGGCTGACGTACTACGGCGGCAAGTTCTCCACGTCCCAGAAGCGCGGCGTCTTCACCGACCAGGCGCTGGACATCCTCCCGGCGGACTACTGGCGCTACTTCCTCATCGCCAACGCCCCCGAGTCGGACGACTCGTCGTTCACCTGGGAGCACTTCACGGCGACGGTGAACAAGGACCTCGCCGACACCCTGGGCAACTTCGTCAACCGCGTCCTGTCCTTCTCCAAGAAGCGCTTCGGCGAGGAGGTCCCGGCGGGCAACGCGCCCGGCGAGGCGGAGGCGAAGCTGGGCGAGCAGATCGCCGAGCTCCTCGCGGAGTACGAGTCGCAGATGGAGTCCCTCCAGTTCCGCAAGGCGGCCGCCGCCCTGCGCGCCCTGTGGTCGGCCGGCAACTCCTACCTGGAGGAGAAGGCCCCCTGGCTGGAGATCAAGACGGACAAGGACGGCGCGGCCCTCACCCTGCGCACGGCGATGAACCTGATCCACCTCTACGCGGTGGTCTCGGAGCCCTTCATCCCGTCGACGGCGAAGACCATGCGCGAGGCCTTCGCCCTGCCGGACGACACGGCGACCTGGATCACGGCGGACGAGGCCCGAGCCCTGACCGCCGTCCCCGCGGGCACCCCCTTCACCGTCCCCCCGGTCCTCTTCGCCAAGCTCACGGACGAGGACCTGGAGGCCTACAAGGAGCGCTTCGGCGGCACCGAGGGCTGACGTCTCCCGGCAAGCCCCGCCAGGGAAGAACCTGGCGGGGAAGGAGAAGATGTAGAGGAAAAGGCGAAGGGCTTCCCCCCGCTTCGGCATGTTCTCGCCAAGCCGTATGGTTTCCGCCATGGCAGTCCCCGAGGTCATTCCGATCGCCTATGAGCCGAAGCACCGCACCGAGTCCATCGGGCGGTACGCGGACGGCCAGTTCCTCGCGTCGGTCACGTACGCGTTCCCCCAGGGCTTCCGTCTCGACGACGGCTGGGAAGAGCACAAACGCCTCTATACCGTGCTGCACACCTTCGACGCCGCGGGCCACTACCGCGACTCGGACATCTGGTGCGCCGGCACCTGGGCCGAGCAGCAGCGCAACCCGCACGGCCCCGACTCGGTCCTCACCCGCGCCCGCGTCCGCCTGGCAACCCTGCTCCGCAGCCTCCCCCGCCGCTCCTACACGGACATCGCCGTCCGCCCCTTCCAACTCACCTACGAGAACGTCCTGTTCGGCCTGGTGATCCGCAAGGACGACGAGGACGAAGCCGAGGACTGGGCCGAGCTCTACCCCGACCGCCTCGGCTTCAGCGCCCCCTGGAACGGCACGTACGACACCTGACGGGCCCCGAGGGGTCAGCCTGCGCCGCGCCGGACGCCTGAAAGAAGGTCACGCGGTACCCGGTGAGGGCACCATGGGTGCGTGACGGTTGAACGGCCTGCACTGCGCCGAGTTCAGTGAGGACGGCCCGGTCGGACCGGTGCGTGTAGCCGTCCAGCTCCTCCTCCAGTTCCCGGACGGCGGTCGCTTGCGCGTCCGTGTCGGAAGCCCGGGTACGGCCTCCCGGCAACTGGTACTGGCGGGCCCGCTAAATATGCTGCCTGGGGGCTGATCACAGTGGTGGCCGCAGCGCCGTCCGGGGTGCCCTCCTCGCGCAGCACGCCGAAAGCACCCGCAAGGGTGAGCACCACGGGCACGGCAGCACGCGCCTCGGTGGAGGCGAGCCCGGCCAGGAGACCGAGATCCTCCACGGTCACGGGCCCGGTCCCTTGCCGGTCCGCCAGCCGCTCGAGCAGCACGGCGGTCGTCGTCCTCCACGCAACGGTCCACATCCTCCCAAAAGGGAGGACCGGGAATCCGGTGTCGACAGGTTCCGCGCCGACGGCCGAAGATCGCGGGTCCAGGCGCCATAAAGGCGTGGCGCGTCACAGGGGTCCTGCCTCGCCGAGGGACGCCCCGCCGAATCTCCGCTGCTGTCTGGGCACATCGGCCTGACCCGGATGCCACCGCCTGTTCCGCACCTAGACTTTGACGACCGCCGGGGAAGAAGAAATGCCCGTGACAGCTGGGGGACGAGCGAGATGGCGATGCAAACCGCGAATCGGGAGACTTCGAGCGCGCCGGTACCGGTGCCCGGCCAACGCGTCACCGTTCGCCATCGCCCCTGGGTGGTCACCGACGTCGTCCGCTCCACCGCCGCCAGCGACGACCCGGCACGCGCCGCGGAAGCCGCCACCAGCCACCTGATCACCCTGTCCTCGCTGGAGAGCGACGGCCGGGACGAGGAGCTGCGGGTGGTGTGGGAGCTCGAGCAGGCCACGGACGTCCACGACCAGTACGAGCTGCCCTCTCCGCACCACGGTTTCGACGAGCCGGGGCGGCTGGACGCCTTCTTGGACGCCGTCCGCTGGGGCGCCATCGCCTCCGCCGACAAGACGGCCCTCCAGGCACCGTTCCGTTCCGGCGTCGAGATCCAGGACTATCAGCTGGACCCGGTGGTCCGCGCCCTCTCCATGCCTCGTACCAACCTGCTGATCGCCGACGACGTGGGTCTGGGCAAGACCGTCGAGGCCGGTCTGGTGATGCAGGAGCTGATGCTGCGGCACCGTGCCCGTTCCATGCTGATCGTCTGCCCTGCCGGGCTGACCCTCCAGTGGCGGGACGAGATGCGGGACAAGTTCGGTCTGGACTTCCGGATCGTCGACACGAAGATGCTGCGCGAGCTGCGCCGGGCTGCGGGTCCGTACGCCAACCCGTGGCAGCACCATCCCCGGCTGATCGTCTCGATCGACTGGCTGAAGCGGGAGCGTCCGCTGCGGATGCTGCGCGAGGTGCTGCCCCAGGTGCCGGACTATCCGCGCGCCTTCGATCTGCTGGTCGTGGACGAGGTGCACACGTGTGCCCCGTCGGGGACGGGCAAGTACGCGGTGGACTCGCAGCGAACCCAGGCGGTGAAGTTGCTGGCTCCGCACTGCGAGCACCGGCTGTTCCTCTCCGCGACTCCGCACAACGGCTTCCTCAACTCGTTCACGGCTCTGCTGGAGATGCTGGACCCGCACCGGTTCGCTGTCGGCATCAAGCCGACCGACGAGCAGCTCAAGCGGGTGATGGTGCGCCGCATGAAGTCGGAGCTGCCCCCGTTGTGGAACGGCAAGTCCCGGTTCCCCCGCCGTGTGCCGCACGCCCTGGAGATCGATTACAGCGACTCGACCCGGGAGGCGTACGCCAAGCTGACGGAGTACGCCCGCTCCAGGCGCTCCGGCCACAGCGAGGGCAAGGCGGGCCGGACGGCCGCCGACTTCGTGACGACGCTGCTGAAGAAGCGGTTCCTGTCCTCGCCCAAGGCGTTCGCGGAGACCGTCAGCACCCACCTGGGCACGATGACGGCCCGGCGGGCCGCCGCGGATCAGGAGGAGCCCACGCCGAGCGTGCGCGTGCTGCGACCGCTGATCGAAGGGGTCGACGAAGCCGAGGAGGCGGACGAGCAGGAGCAGGCCGAGGCGGCACAGCGCGCCCTCACCGCTGCCCGTCACGCGATGCGTCCGCTCACCGACCACGAGCACACGCTCCTCAGGGAGCTGGACGCCTGGGCGGTCGAGGCCGGCAAGCGTCCGGACGCCAAATTCGAGCGCTTCCGGGAGTGGCTGGACGAGATCGTGTGCCCCGCCGGGCCGAAGGGCGACTGGGAGGACCAGCGGGTCATCGTCTTCACCGAGTACCGCGACACCCAGCGCTGGCTGTACGGACAGCTGCTGGCGGCCGGGTATCCGGCAGACCGGATCGCGCAGCTGCACGGCGGCCAGGACCGCGACGACCGCGAGCACGTGAAGCAGGTGTTCCAGGAGAGCCCCGACCTGTCGCCCGTCCGTATCCTGCTGGGCACCGACGCGGCCAGCGAGGGCATCAACCTCCAGGCGCACTGCCACCGGGTGCTGCACTGGGAGATCCCCTGGAATCCCAACCGCCTGGAGCAGCGCAACGGCCGCGTGGACCGGCACGGGCAGAAGGCCGATCAGGTCGACGTGTTCCACTTCGTGCCCGAGGGCTGGCAGGGCTTCGACCCGACGCACGACTTCCAGACCGACTCGGGTTACGAGGACGGCGCCCTGGAGGACGAGCTGCACTTCCTCGCCGTGGCCGCGCGCAAGACCGAGCGGATCCGCGAGGACCTGGGCAGCGCGGGCGAGGTGATCGCCGCGCAGGTGGAGCAGAAGATGCTGGGCCGCCGCTCCAGCTGGACCACCGCTGACGCCGAGATCACCAAGCGGTCCGGGAAGGCCGTCCTGAAGGTCGAACGGGATCTGGCGCGAGACCTGGAACGGCTGGTGGACGCGCTGGCCGGCAGCCGTCAGGAGCTGCACCTGACCCCGGAGACGGTCGAACGGGTCGTCCGTACGGGCCTGCTGCTGGCCCACCGCAAGGACCTCACCGAGGTCCCCGACCCCCAGCCCGATCACAACGCCCGCTGCTTCCGCCTGCCGGAGCTGCCCGGAGCCTGGGCACGCGCCCGGAACGACGGGCTGCGACACCCGCTCACCCACAAAGAGCGTCTGGTCGTCTTCGACGAGCTTGAGGCACGTGACCGTACGGACGTGGTGCACCTGCACCTGGGCCACCGGCTGGTGCAGATGTGCCTGCGGCTGCTGCGCGCTGAGCTCTGGTCGGCCGACGCGTCGGCCAAGCTGTCCCGGGTGACGGCGCGAGTGGTTCCGGACGGGCTGCTGCGGCAGCCGGCCGTCGTGGCGCACGGCCGGGTGGTCATCACCGGCAGTGGCGGTACCCGCCTGCACGAGGAAGTCATCGCGGCGGGCGGACTGATCGAGGGCGGCAAGCTCTCGGTGGCGAAGAAGGACGAGGTCGAGGCGTGGCTGGCGGCCGCGACGGAGGAACTGCCTGCGGACGGGGTTCGGGACGAACTCGCTGGCCTGTGGGAGCAGTTGGAGAAGCGTCTGGGTGCCGCGCTGAACACGCAGGCCAACCGGCGCTTCCGCTCCCTCGAAACGCTGCTCGCCAAGCGGTGTGAGGAGGAGGTCGAGGGCATGCGGGCGGTCCTCGAGGACCTCAGGCGGTCGATCCGGGACCGCCTGGACGACAACGAGCACTGGAAGCAGGACTCGCTGTTCGACATCGAGGACGAACGGCGTCAGCTGCACGCCGACCATGAGGCGCTGGAGGAGCGCTGGAAACGGCTGCCGGAGGTGATGGAGACGGAGACGGCCGCGCTGCGCCGCCGCTGGGCCGATCCGTCGCCCCGCTGGTTCCCGGTCGCCGTGACCTTCCTCATCCCCCGTTCCCTCTCGCCCCTCGCCGCCACCGCCCGCCAGGAGAACCGCTGATGCCGACCGCCGCCCCCGCCGCCAGGAAGTTCCCGCCGAAGGGCTCGGTCCCCACCCCCGCCGAGCAGCACGAGGACTGGCTGCGGCTGCTGCGCCCGGACGGCCCGTTCATCTCGCTGCCGGTGCTGGTGGGCGCCTTCCCGCAGGGCCTCGACACCATCCCCGACGACGTCCGGGCGCAGTTGCGGCAGGCCTGGGCGGAGGTCCAGGAGGACCCGGAGCTGCTGCGGTCCTCCTGGGAGCGGTTCGTTCTGACCAAGCTGCTCGACTGGCGTGCCCCCGGCCTGTGCGAGGGCGCGGCGATCCCCGACTCACTGCGCGCCGGCGCGAACACCCCTGACGCGGTCCTGCTCGGCCCCGGCCAGTCGGGCCTCGCCCCGCGCGCCCTGTTCTTCCGTACGGATGACTGGGGCGGCCCCCTCAACCGTCCGAACGGCGACCGGCCCAGCCACGCCGACCGGGCCGCCGAACTGTGCCGGGCCCGCAACGTACCGCTGGCGCTCCTCACCAACGGCCGCGAGTGGGCGCTGGTCCACGCCCGTCCGAAGGAAGCGACGACCGTCGCCGTCTTCGACGCGGACCTGTGGTCCGAGGAACCGATCCTGGCCCGCGCCTTCGCCAGTCTGCTCACCGCCCGCCGGGTGGCGCGCCCGCCGGTGGACGCCGAGGGCAAGCCGTCCGAGTCGACGGCGGGCCTGTTCGAGCGCACCGCCAAGGACCGCTCCGAGGTCACCGACACCCTCGGCCGCCAGGTCCGCGAGGCGGTCTCCCTGCTGGTGGCGGAGCTGTCCCGGCTCGACCGGGAAGCGGGCGGACAGCTCCTCGACGGCGTTCCCGCGAAGGACGTGTACGAGGGCGCGCTCACCGTCATGATGCGCCTGGTCTTCCTCCTCTACGCCGAGGAACAGCGGCTGCTGCCGTCCGGGGACGAGCTGTACGACGCCTCGTACGCCGTCGGCCCGCTCCACGAGGAACTGGCGACCGCCCAGAGCCTGCACGGCGACGAACTCGGCGACCGTGTGGAGGCCACCTGGCCTCGTCTGCTCGCCGTGTTCGCCGCCATCCACGGCGGCTGCACACACGACCGCCTGTGGATCCCCGCGTACGGCGGCTCGCTCTTCGACCCGTCGCGCTACCCCTGGCTGGTACCGGCCAGGGTCACCGACCGGGTGGTGTACGAGATCCTCGACGCCCTCCTCACCCTGCGCGCCCGCAAGGGCTTCAAGGGCAGGGAGCGCCTCTCCTACAAGGGCCTGGACGTCGAGCAGATCGGCCATGTCTACGAGGGTCTGCTGGAGTACGGCTGCAAGTGGGCGGACGAGCCCTACGTGGGCGTCTCCTTCGGGCGGGACAAGAAGTACGAGGCGGTACTGCCGCTGGCCCGCCTGGAGGAGTGGGCGGCGGCCGGCACTCTCGCGGACGAGGTGGCCGCCGCCTCCGGTACGAAGGCGGCGACGGTGACGGCCGCGCAGGCCAAGTCGGGGACGATCACCGTCGAGCTGGAGACGGCGTGCGGCAGTGACGCGGCGCTGGTGGAGCGGGCGGCGGCCTTCACCGGCCTCTACGGGCTCGACCTGCGGGACGAGCCGAAGGTGTGGCCGGCCGGTTCGGTCGTCGTCGTCCGCTCCGGCAACCGCCGCGACACGGGCACGCACTACACGCCGAAGGCGCTGGCGGAGGAGGTCGTCGAGCACACGCTCGCACCGCTCTGCTACGCGCCGGGCCCCGCCGAGGGCGCGGCACCGGGCGTCTGGCAGGCCAAGTCGGCGAACGAACTCCTGAAGCTGCGGATCCTGGACCCGGCGATGGGCTCGGGCGCGTTCCTGGTCTCCGCCTGCCGGTACCTGTCCGACCGGGTGGTCGAGTCGTGGCTCCGCGAGCCCGAACTCCCGCCGGAGATCGCCAGGGACGTGGACCGCGACGACCACGAACAACTGCACCAGATCGCGCGGCGGCTGGTCGCGGATCGGTGCCTGTACGGCGTCGACCGCGACCCCATGGCCGTGGAACTGGCCAAGCTGTCGCTGTGGCTGGTCACGCTGGCGAAGGGCCGGCCGTTCTCGTTCCTGGACCACGCGCTGCGGTCCGGTGACTCACTGGTGGGCGTCATCGACGTCCGCCAGGTCAAGCAGTTCCATCTGGAGTGGCAGGACCGGCAGTTGAGCCCGGAGGTGGCGCGGGCGCTGGACGTCACGGAGACGTTGCTGTCGGAGGCGGCGGAGCTTCGGCGCAAGATCGAGTCGACGGCCGTCAACGACATCCGGACGGTACGCGACAAGGCGGACCTGCTCGCGCAGGCGGAGTCCCGCAGTAACCGGCTGCGGCTGGCGGCCGACGCGGTGGTGGGCGCGGCCCTGGCCGCCGAGGGACTCTCCGACGAGGAGGCGTCCGACATCTCCGGCGAGGAGAACGTCGGCGGGGCCCGGGGAGCGGCCCGCTTCCGCGACGCCAAGGAGGACGCGAAGTCCCGGGCGTACCGGAACCGACTGGAGTCGGTGGCGGGGCTGGTGGCTACGGCGTTGGGGGGCGGTGCCGGGGCCGAGGAGGCGGAGTCTCGGGCGCGGGGGATTGTTGAGGGGTGGCTGAAGGGGCCTCGGGCGGAAGCGGTGCGGCCGTTGCATTGGCCTTTGGAGTTTCCGGAGGTTATGGGGGTGGGGGGCTCTACCGGGTTTGATGCGGTGGTGGGGAATCCGCCGTTTGTGGGGGGCAAGAAGCTGACGGGGGCGTTGGGTCACGATTACCGGGAGTACCTGGTCGATCAGCTGGCGGGGGGTACGCGGGGGCACGCGGACCTCTGCGCCTACTTCCTGTTGCGGAATTTGTCGATCGCTCCCGGGCGGCGAACGGGGATCATCGCTACGAACACTATTGCCCAGGGGGATACACGGGAGGTCGGACTGGACCAGGCTACGACTAATGGATGGACTGTTTATCGGGCCATCAAATCGCAGCCTTGGCCCGGGACGGCTGCCCTGGAGGTCTCACTGTTGTGGTTGAGCGGCCAGGCCAGGGACGACGAGGCACTGGTGCTAGACGGGCAGAAGGTACGAGGGATCACGCCTAACCTAGACCCCAAGTCGCGAGTGGCGGGAAACCCCTATCGGCTGGTAGAAAATGAAGCCCAGTCGTTTATCGGGTCATACGTACTCGGCATGGGCTTTGTCCTTACACCCGAGGAGGCCAAATCCTTCATCAGTGGGGACCCCAAGAACGCCGAAGTGCTTTTCCCATACCTTAACGGCGAGGATCTTAACTCCCGCCCGGACTGCACAGCTAGCCGCTGGGTAATCAATTTCCACGACCGCTCGAAGGACGAAGCTTCCGAGTTCACTGACCTATTCTCCATCATTGAACGCGATGTCAAACCTATGCGAGCCGAGAACAATCGAAAGGTCTACCGCGAGCGGTGGTGGCAGTACGCCGAGAAGCAAAACTCCATGGTCGAAGCGGTTTCCGAGCTGGAACGGGCGATCGTCATTGCACTGGTGAGTAAGTATCTAGCTCCAGCCAGGGTCCCCACGGGGCAGGTGTTCGCACATAAGCTTGCAGTCATCGCCGCAGGAACCGCAGCCAGACTTTCATCACTGTGCTCAGCTCAGCACGAAATGTGGGTCAGGAAGTGGAGTTCAACGCTGGAAGGCCGACTGAACTACTCGCCATCTGATGTATTTGAGACGTTCCCCTTCCCCACCGAAACCGACCGCCTGACCGACGCCGGTAAAGTTCTAGAGCAGGCACGACTGACGGCTATGTCAACTTACGAAATTGGCCTCACTACGCTCTACAACCGCATCCATACCGAGTCCGATACTGACGCCAAAATCCAAGCGGTCCGGGATGCCCATGCCGAGGTCGACCTAGCCGTGGCCGATGCGCACGGCTGGACGGACCTAGACCTGAAACACAACTTCCATGAGACACGCCAGGGAACCCGCTTTACCATCGCCACCGAAGCCCAGACTGAAATCCTGGACCGTCTACTGGAGCTGAATCACGCTCGGTACAAGGAGGAGTTGGACAAGGGGTTGCACACACCGGAGGCCAAGAGGCGCCGGGCTGCCGCCCGTAAGGCCAAGGCGAAGGCGCGAGCTGCTGCACGCACCCCCCCGAACTCTCCAGAGGACTTCAATGACGACGGCCTCTTCCCCGAGCCGGACGCCTTGTTCTGAGCGGTGGTCAACGTGCCCCGCAGATAGGGTGACAACCAGACGTGAGCGGGGCCGTCAGGGTCAGCTACCCGAGGCGTACGTCACGAAGTCCGCCCACGCCTCCGGCGCGAGCGAAAGCTGAGGGCCGCCTATGTTCTTGGAGTCGCGGACGTGCACCGTGCAGGGAGTGGTGGCGATCTCGATGCAGTCGTTGCCGTCCCCGCTGCTGCTGTAGCTGCTCTTGAACCACGCCAGTTCGGAGGTCTCCCGGGTGGTGGACGTGCGGATCATGTCTCTCCAAGCATCTGCTCGATGAAGGCCCGGGACTCTCGGATCGTGAGGGCCTGGGCCCGGATCATGCCATAGCGCAGTTCAAGGATTCTGAGCTGCTTCGGGTCAGACACCGGGCGCCCGCTGAACGCTCCCTCGGAGCGCCCCACCGCAGTGCCGTCCGGAAACTTGAGCACCTCGATCAGTCCGCCCGTGCCGAAGTGTTCCTCACAGTCGGTCGGCATCACCTGGATCGAGACGTTCCGCAACTGTCCCAGCTCCAGCAGATGTTCGAGCTGCCGACGCCAAACCATTCTGCCCCCGACGGGACGGCGGAGCGTCACCTCTTCCTGGACAAAACTGAGAGCCGGTGCTCGTGGCCGCTCGAAGATCGAATGCCGGGCCATCCGCGCGGCCACCATGCGCTCCGTCTCTTCATCCGAGTAGCCGGGCAGCCACACATGGAAGAGCGCCCGCATGTGCTCCTCCGTCTGCAACAAGCCATGAATGTTGTGGTTGCTGTACAACCCCACCTCAACGGCCTGCGCCTCCAACTTGGCCAGTTCCCGAACTTTCTTCGGATACCGGACCTTCGCCACGTCCTCCTTCATCGCCGAAAGCAGCCCACCCGCCCCCAACATCTCGTCCGCCTTGTCCAGGAGCTCGGGCCGAGGGATCCGCTTCCCGCCCTCGATCTTGTACACCAGGTCCTCGCCGTACCCCACCGCCTCCCCGAACTCGGCGGCCCGCATCCCCACCGCCTCGCGCCGCAGCCTCAACTGCCGCCCCACGGTGGTGATGACGGCCACTCCCCACTCGTCATCCGGGTCCACCTCCCACCCCGGCTCGTCCGCCTCGGTCCTGAGTCGCCGTACCTCGCCGTCCACCGACATGCCGCACCCCTCCGTCGTCCCGCCGTGCCGCAACGCCAGTACCCGCAGGGCCTGCTCCGACAGCCCGGACAACAGTGGACAAGACCCGGACAGTCACCCTACGCATCGGCGTCGTCACTGTTCACGGTAAGCACGCACCGCCACGCTCAGTGACGTGAACCAGGAAATCTCCACCCAACTCCACCTCCCGACCCGTCACTTCAGCGTCCTGCTGTCCCCCACCCCACGCGGCGCCCGCCTCGCCCGGCTCCTCGCCACCGAGTGGCTGCGCACCTGGGACCTGCCACACCACGCCATCGAGGCCGCCGAACACCTCGTCGCCGAGCTCGCGGCGAACGCCGCCACCCACTGCCGTCTCCCCGGACGCGACTTCCGCCTCGCACTCCTGGCGCGCAGCGAGACCCTCCGCATCGAGGTGACGGACACGCGCGGTGACGACCTCCCGCATCGCCAACCACCAACTCCCGATGCCGAATCCGGGCGCGGCCTCCTCCTCGTCGAGGCGCTCGCCGACCGCTGGGGCGTCGAACTCGGCCCCGTCCCCCGCAAGACCGTCTGGGCCGAACTCGACCTCTCACCGGAGTTCAGAAACGTGTGCTCCGGTGGTTCGGGCGCTCTCCTCCAAGAAACACAAGAGGGAAAGAAGCCTCACCAAGCCCCACCCCTCCCGCCCACGGAGCCCACTCACTCGCGCGAGTGAACATCACCAACTCAGCTGGATTCGGCACCGGTTGCCTGCTCTACGCTCAGCGCGACACAGCACAACCCCCAGACATACGACGGCCCTCGCAGGGACTGCAATCCCGTTGCGAGGGCCTGACCACCAAGGAAGTCAGACCCTTCCCGATGGACACCCAAAACCCTAGCGTGCCCCCGCACGCCCAGTCCCGTATCGGTGGGAAAAACCACCCTCCCCGTCGCGCCTCCACGGCAGCGCACTCCGGCGGAGTCATCCACGACAACACCCGCCACACCACCCGCTTCACGGTGATCGGCAACCACCTCGCCCAGCACCCGGAGCTGTCCGGACTCGCCATCGGGCTGGCCGTGTACATCCAGTCCCTGCCCGCCGGCGCCCGCGTCGACATCAAGACCCTCGCCGCCCGCTTTCCCGAGGGCACGACCCGTATCGCCGCCGCCCTGCGCGAGCTGGAGACCCACGGCTACCTGCGCCGCCCCCGTGAGCGCACCGAGAGCGGCCGCATCGTCACCCGCACCGTCTCCTGCAACCAGCCGGGCCGTCACGGCAGCGAGAAGGCCGACGCCGCGCCCAAACCCCCGGCCCGCCGGGCAGCGGCAGCTCAGCGGAAACCGCCACGCCGCGCCCTCCCCGCCGTACCGCAGCCCGCGTACACCTCCCCAGCCCTCCTCCAGACCGCCACCGACCTCCTCGCCGGCCTCCGCCGCGCAGACCCCCGCCTCCTCCTCTCCGCCACCGACGCCGAGCACCTCGCCCCCGGTGTCGCCGCCTGGCTGGAGCGCGACCTCACCCCCACCGCCGTACGCCACGCCCTGACCAGCGACCTGCCGTCCGAGCCCCTGTACCGACCGGCCGCCTTCCTGGCCCACCGCCTGACCGCCCAGCTCCCACCACTGCCGCCTTACCGCGCACCCGAGCGGCCCCCGCCCGTCAGGCATCCCCTCCGCAACTGCGACACCTGCGACCGCGCCTTCCGCGGCTCGGAGCCGGGGACCTGCCGAGCGTGCGCGTCAGCGGACGGAATCTCCGAAATCCCCGGCGCCGCCGAGGCCGTACCGGCAAGATGACCCGCACTGCCCCGCCCTGACCGCTTTGAGGACGCTCTCCCGCACCCGACAGGACCTCACGTGCTGCCCTCCTTCGCCGCGAACGGATTCCTTCCGCTGGGCCGGTACTCCGTGTCCTTCGACGAGGCGGAGGCGATGCTGGTAAGCGCTCCCGAGTTCGAGGACTCCTCAACCCGCACAGGACTGTGGGACGGCCTGCACGACTATCTCGACCCCTTCCTCACACTCGAGGACACCTACACGAGCGCCCTCGGCGGCCTTCCCCTCATCCACAGGCTGTGGCTCGGTGGCAGCTTCGTCAGCACCAGACTCGATCCTGAGAACATCGACGCCACACTGCTGATAGACACACGCGCCGAACGTGCCGTACGCGGCAAGCCAGGCTCAAAGTGGCTGACCATCGCTTTCAAGAGCAGGTCCAGGATGAAAGAGAAGTTCGGCGTCTCGCCGTTGCGCATCGGGTACCAACCCGTTGCGCATATCTTCGAGCCGGACCGCTTCACCCTCGAAGAACGGACATACTTCACACAACGGGGTGTGTGGGACGACTGGTGGCAGCGCTGTCGACTGCACGACCAGAGCGACCGCTCACCGACCGAAGAGAGTGCCGCCCCGGCACGCGGCTACCTGGAGGTGCGACTGTGACCGGCGACAGCTGGCGCGAGCGTAGGCGCGCTCTCCAGGGGGACGACCCTGCCGAGACGGAGCGTGCCGCGCGTCTGCTCGACGCGCTGGGCACCGAGGACCGGGACGACGAGGAGATCGAGGCTGAACACCGCGCGAGCCGCCTCGCGGCGGCACGCGAGTACGCTCCGGACGCCAGACTCGAAGAGGAGCTCCAGCTTCGACTGACCGGTCCGGCCGCTGTCGGCGGTGCTCTCCGCTTCGAGTGGGGTGACGCGCTCCTCGAACCCGTGGAGCACATGGTCTCTGCCGCCGCAGGTACTCCCGTACAGCTGGAGCTCACCGGGATCTCCTCAGGCAGCACCGTCGTGCACGCACGACCCGTCACCGTTCCAGTCGACTCAGCAGAACCCGACGCCTTGAACACCCCCGCCACATCAGCCGTCGCCACGGGGCTCGGCACCCTCACCAAGCTGCTGGACGCTTTGGAATCAGAGCGCGACATCCGCGAATGGGTGAAGCTCTTCGACGCGGTCGATGCGGTGTCCCGGGCACTGAGCCGGTACGAACTGAACCTCGGGGTGACCTGGTACGACGCCGAGGGCGGGTTGCGCCGCGCCCGGCTGACCGAGCGGGGTCGGCAGTATGTGAAACGGCTCCGGGAGACCAGGGACCGCGATCAAGAGATCACCATCTCCGGCCGAGTCACCGAGCTGCGCGAAAGCGGCTTGGTGAAAGTGAAGACGGGTACGGCGAAGAACGCGCCTGCCTATGACGTCCGCTTCGAGGAGCCCGAGGAACTGCTCCGCATGCGCCCCGGCCTGGGGGACAACGTCCACTTCCGAGTCCGGTTCCGGCAGCAGCTGGACTCCATGGGCATCGCCCGTTCCACCGAGTACACCTACCTGGGCCCTGCCGCCGAACAGATCTCGCTTCCCCTCGAATCCTGACCTCGCGTTACCACGTCCTGGCTGCCGAGAATTCGTAGTGCGAGCCGGCCTTCAGTCCGGCATGCCCCATGTGGGCCGAACTCGCCCTGCCGTCAGCCGGCTCGACAGCCGACGCCGCCACCGACGTGACGGAAAGGCATCTCTTCACTACGAGGTGTACTTGCCCAAGCCTTACCGAACCTGGACGATGTCGAGTTATCTGATCCATCGTCAAGGGGGAAAGCATGGCGCCGCAACCGCGACGGGACTTGGGTACTCGCGTGGCCGACGCCCTGTCGTCACAGGTCTTGAACGCACTGGTGGGCATTGCCGGTGTGGCCGTCCCCGTCGCGGCATGGGTGGCGCAACGGAGCATGGTGAAGGACGTTCTCCTGGCCGTGGAGACCGTTCTGCTGCTCCTCATGGTGGCGAACCACATGTGGTTGCGGCGCATCTACATCCAGCTGCGCCGGGCGAACGACCGGCACATGTCGGACGCCCAGTACTTCGCCCGGGTGCGTGAACAGTTGGAGCGTGAGCTCATCGCGGGCTTCGGTGAGATCGCCGACGGGCATCTCCAGGTGTACGCGTCGGAGGTGCCCCGGCTGTCGGTCCTGCTCTACCAGGCGCTCATCGACTCACGAACCGAGCCGAAGCGCGTGCTGGCGGCCGACCTGACCACTGATCCGAACGTGCTGACCCAGCGCCGTGAGTACCTGGCCGTCAACCGACGTCTCATCGAGGCCGGCGGGACAGTGCAGCGGCTGTTCATCTGCTGGCAGGACGATCTCGCAAGGCAGGAGTTCGCACGGGCTCTCCTCTCCCTCATCGATCACCACCGGTCCCTGGGCGTGCAGTGCGCCCTCGCCGTGCGGGACCGGTTGCGCGCCGACCAGGCCGTGGACTTCGTGGTGATATCGAAGGCCGCCGTACTGCTGGAAGAGGAACAGGGAGACGCCGACTACCGCCGGGGCCGCAGTTCGGTGTACTTCAAACAGGTCGAGCGCTGGGCGGGACGCTTCGAGTCGGTCTGGGGCCATGGCTCGGATTCGGCACCGTTCACCCTCCAGTCGTACGAGGCTGCCGTCCGGCCCCTGCTCGACGCTGGCACGTGGGACGAACTGGTTGTCCGCGGGGCGGCGGCCCGACTGTGAGCCCTCGGCGTTCACGGCTCCGCGGTGTTCGAGAAGGCTTCGATAGCATGGAGTGACAGCCGGTCCGGACCCGGTGGGGCCGCGCGACGGAAAGAACACCATGCCTGCTCTCTCGCTCACCAAGGCCCACGGGTCGCGAAACGACATCTTCGTGGTGGACGGCGCGCCCCTCGACCACTTCGCCACGGCAGACGAGCTCGGCCGTGCCGTCGGTCTGCTGTGCGACCGCAAGCGGGGTCTGGGGGGCGACGGGGTGTACTTCGTCGCCGACCACGGCGACGGCAGCGCGCGGGCCTGGTTCTTCAACCCCGACGGGTCCGAGGCCCTGCTGTGCGGGAACGGCATGCGGTGCGCCGGTCGCGTGCTGCTGGACCGGCATCAGGCCGAGTCGGTGGTCGTGCAGCAGGGGCCGTACTCCTTCATCGTGCGCGACCGGGGCCGTACGCCGCACGGGGTGCGGCAGGTCTCCGTGGAGCTGCCGGCGGTCGACTTCGCGCCGGCGCAGCCCATCGTGGCCGAGGCCGGCGCGAACGGCGAGTACGTGGACCGGCGGCTGGCCGCGTTCCACCCGTCGCGCCATGTGACGGCGGTCGCGGTGCCGAACTCGCATCTGATCACTCTGATCGACGCCTACGACGAGGCGGAGCTGGTCGAGACCGGCCGCCGGGTCGCCGGGTCGCCGGACGTGTTCCCGATCGGCGCGAACCTCTCCTTCGTGCTGCCGCTCTCGGAAGACGAGGTGTTCGTCCACACCTACGAGCGCGGAGCGGGCCTCACGCCGTCGTGCGGGTCGGGCGTCGCGGCCTCCCGCGCGGTGCTGTCCCGTCTCGGGCTCGTGGATCCGGAGCGACCGGTCACCGTACGCAATCCCGGCGGTGTCGCCAGGAGCCTGCTCCAGCCCGTTGGCGACGGCCTGTGGCAGCCCCTCCTGGAGGGCAACGCCACTTTGGTGTACGAGACCGAACTCGACCCCGCCGTGCTGCTCGGGGACGGTCCGGTGCACTTCTCCGGTGAGGTGAACATGGCGGAAATCGGCGCGTTCGCCGAGCTCAGCCGGGAAAACCTGAAGGTGTTGCACGAGGCAGGAATCAAGCCGACCGAGATCTGACCGCCCCGGACTTCCGAGAGCGCCCGCCTGTCGTGCGGCCGGGAGACACGGCACCGCTTCGTCGGGCGGCCCCCGGTCCGGCTGGGGCGGACGGGGAGGGAAACGGGCTTGACCGTGCTTTCGGTTGGTCTGGCAGTCATCACGGTAGGGATCACGCTGCGGCAGGCGGACCGGTGGTGGTTCAGCGCCACCCGTCGGCCCGGCAGGGTCGCGCCGGCGTCGCTCCGCGAGGTGATGTCGCTCCAGCGCGAGCGGCTGAACGATGTCACACCGGTGCTGCTGCTCCTCGGGCAGTGGCTGGAACTCGCCGGATGGTGTCTCGTGGCGGTGCGCGGCGGACCCGGGGGCTGGGTGGTCGCCTCGTGCGCGGGGGCGGTCGCCCTGCGCCGTCTCCAGGAGGTCAGTCACTTCGCGGTGCACGGCGTGCTGACGCGCGGCGGTCGGCTGAACACGCTGCTCGCCGAGACGGCCGTCCACGTCCCGCTCGGTTTCGTCCCGGTCCCCGTGCGGCGCCGTCGGCACGTACGGGAGCACCATCCGAACGCGACCGTCGCCGGGGCCGATCCCAACCTCGCCGAACTGCACCGGGCGGGCCTGCGGCACGGGGCCTCCACCATGCGGTACGCGCTGGGCATGGTCCGCCCCCTCACACCCGCCGGGCTCCGGGACACGGCACGCGGTCTGGCCGCTCCCCTCCGAGTGGCCGGGACGTCGGGCACCGGGAGGCTGCGTACGGCCGGGCCGATCGCCGTGGCGGCGGTCATGGCGCTGGTCTTCGGCTGGGAGGCGGCGGTGTTCGTCTTCCTGGTGCCCCGGTTCCTGCTGTACCCACAGCTCGCCTGGATGTCGCTCCTCGTGGAACACCGCTGGTTCGATCCGGAGCCGGTCACCGGGCCGCCCGTCGCGGTGGAGGCGGGCCGGTGCCTGCGGCTCTACCCGCGCAACGTGCCACTCGCCCTGCTGGCCCGCGCCACCTGGCTGCCGTACGGGGACCTGTACCACTTCGCGCACTCCGCGCACCCCGCCGTGCGCTGGAACTACCTGCCCGCGCTGGAGCGTTCGCTGCGCGGCCCCGGCTACCGACCGCACGCGCTGCTGCTGGGCGACTCCTCCGTGCTCCGCCGCCACCGCAGGGCCCTGGCCCCTGTGCCGGAGAGTACCGCCCCAACCATGCCCGCCGGTCGCCAAAGGGGCGCCGGAGGCGGGTGAGCGCCACCCTCGCCCCGGCTCACCACGACCCATCCGTTTCACACCGAAGCGCCCCGTTCCGACCCGATCCCCGCCGCCGGAACATGACGCCTCATGCTCCGGTGCGACCTGCGTTCCCTATGTAAGACCTCGGGGAAAGCCTGAACACGTCCGTGAGCGCATCACGGACTGCAACGACCCGGAAACCCTCGGCCGCTGGCTCGCCCGATCCGTCACCGCTCCGACAGCCGAGGACGTCTTCGCGGACGAGTAACCACGGACCTCAGCGGAAATGCCGCCCCGGTACACGGACGCGTGGAGGTACGACGGTGAGCGGAAGGCAGTCCGCGTGTGAGCTGACAGGGGGAGCAGCCTTCGGCGCGACGGCTGCTCACAGTCGGCGAAACTCGTACGGGGCCCTTCACTGCGGCCTGACCACGAACGCCCGCACCCCCCGCATCCGCACCCCGGTTCCGTAGGGCTCCACATCGCCGTGCACTGCCACCTCGAACCCGTCGAGCCAGGCCGCGGTGGCCCTCTCCACATCCTCCGGACGCAGCTCCACCCGCACACTGCGCACCCGTGACGCGTCCTCGTGCAGCAGCGAACCGTAGATCGTCGCCTGTCGGTCGTCCTGCCCGCTCAGGCGGGTGACCACCCCGTGCAGGACCGCGCCCTCCTCGCGAGCCGCCCGTTCACGCAGATCCTTCGCGCCCGCCTCCAGCGCCCGCACGTGGAGCGGGGTGAGCGACACCGGGGGCGAGTCCTGCGCCACCGGCCTCTCGGGTGACCAGTCGAAGGCCAGGGAGAAGGATCGCTGCTCCTCACCCGCGATTCTCACCAGTGCCTCGCAGAGGTTCGCGGACAGGCCGGCCCCGATGTACCGCCCGAAGCCGTCCAGGGAGTCACGGGTGAGCGTCTCCTCGGCAGCGGCATGCGCGCAGGTGACGCCCGCGAACAGCATCCGGGAGACGGTGCGGGCGAACGGTTCGGAGGGCCGTAGGTCAGGTCCGCCGCCCGGGAACGCGTCGTCTTCGAAGAGCGAGGCCTGCCGGGCCTCGTCCGCTGACACCTCGCCTTGTCGCGGGCTGGGCCGGAGGTCCGGGAGAGGAGTGTGGGCGGCGATGACGTAACTGCCGACGCGCGTCTGGTCCAGCCGGACAGACGCGACGTGGTCCTTCACCACCTGCGGCTTCTGCCCCGGCTGCACGGCCTGCGGCTGGACCGCGGCAGAGGCGGCGGCGGTGTGCAGGTCCTTCAGACCGGTGAGGGCAGACACCAGGTCCAGCAGAGGAGCCGTACCGGACGGGCCCGGCGGGACCAGTCGCAGGAACTGCCAGTCCACCGGGGGCAGTTGCATCTCCCGCAGGATGTCGCCGGGGGTACGTGTCTCGACGACCGCGAGGGTTTCCAGGATGTCGACGACGCGCCCGGGGTAGTCACGGCGCTGTGTCAGCGGCACCAGCACCTCGTACGGCGGGCCCGGTTCGCTGTTTGGGGTCCTTTCCCACAGTTCGCCGCCGGCCAGTCCACGCTCAGAACGCCAGCCCTTGCCGCTCAGGTAACGCCGCAACAACTCCGGTGCGAGCTGTGCCGCCTGCTGGAAATCCGCGTCCGTAATCACCTTCATGACGCCTCCAGCAGTTCACGGCCCTCGGTGAACAGCTCGTGCAAGGAGTCGACGGTCAGCAGGTTGGTACGCGGGACGTGCACCGTGCGAGTCGTCCCGTTCTCACACAGCTCCTGATCATGCAGGCACGCCCAATAGGCGGCGTGGCGCAATAACAGCCGGTCAGGGTTCGCGTGCGACCACGTGACGGCGTCGGTCGGGGCCAGGACGAGGAAGAGGAAGCGGGGAACGTCGTATTCGCGGCCGGCCAGTTGGTTGTAGTTCTTGACCTTGAGGTCGTAGGAGATGTGCTCGCCGTGGGCGTCCGGCGACGACGTGCACTTCACCTGCGCCTCGATGATCGGATACCGACGGGTCCCGGGCCGCCCCGGGTGCCCCAACTGCCAGTCCACACCTACCCGGTCGCGCTCGCGACGGGCCGCGTCGATATTGGCGGCTGCGGCCAGCATCCGGATGAACTGCTCACCGAAGTCGCCCCGGTGATTGTTGTCCCCGAACCCCGTCGAAGCCTGCATCCACCCCGGAATCGGCTCGACCCCCGGCAGGGGCACGCCGTAATTCCCCTTGCGTGAGGGCGAGGACTGCGGCGGAATACCGCCCGTTCTGCTGTCCGTCATACGCCCCGCTCGCCTTCCGACCCCCGCGCTCCCACCGACGTGCCGCGCGTGTCATACCCCCGAGCGACGCACAGTAACGAGCGTCACACACTCAGCCAAAGCCCTTGATCGGTATCCGGCCGAAAGCAGCCCGTCGAATGGCGGAATGCGCGGCGGTCGATCAAGTTCCGCGTAGAACCCCGTGCCGGTTGTCGGTGGCCCCACCTACTCTGGCCCCGTGACCCAGGATTCCCTCGCCGCCTCCGGCACCGGGCCGGACCCGTCCGACCCGGTCCTGTCCGCGCCCACCCCGCAGGAACTGCGCGACCGGCTCTCCGAGCTCGTCGTGCGCGACCTGCTCGGACCGACCGGCGAGGAGCAGGAGGAGCTGGCGGGGAACCCGCTGGACCACTACATCATCGGGCGGCTGGCCCCCGGCGGCGTACGGACCGAAAACGGCACGGCGCTGCGGACCATCGGCAAGGAGGTGGCGCCCGAGACGCTCGACGAGCAGAGCGTGGCGCCCGAGCAGGAGCCGGAGGCCGGAGATCCGGAGCCCTCCGCTCCCAGCGTGCCCAGCCTCCACCCGTCGACCCTCGGGCTGACGGTACGCGTCGACAAGAGGATCCAGGAGCTGACGGTCGACTGCGCCTGGGCGCGGTACGAGCGGGGTGACTCGCAGATCGAGGGCAACCCGAAGCGGGTGTTCCACCGCGTGCCCTGCTCCGGCACCGTCGGCGTGAAGCTGGTGGAGGGCGAGCTGAAGGCCCGGCCATTGCATGCTCAGCACTTCCCGCACATCGTGGTACGCGGACGAGCCCGGTTGCACGAGGGCTCATGGCTGGTGTCCCTCTTCCTCGTCAACGGCCAGGAGGACAGACCTGGTTCGGCACACTGGATGTTCCAGACGTCGATGACGGTCTCGGGCGGGCCGGACATCGCGCCCTTCCTGCCGCGCCGCACGGTCGAACCGTCCGGGGGAGACCAGGGCGAGCGGCGCTCGCTCGCGATGACGTACCGCTTCCTCCCCGAGTTCGCCGTGGGCCACGGCACCGGGGTGCACGCCGAGGCGTCCCCGGTCGACCGCCGACGGGCCGTTCGCGTCTCCACCACGGCCACACCGTCGTACGAGGTGCCGCACACGGACGTGCCGGACCCGCACCGCGAGGACGACGCGGACCTGTCCGAACTGACGGAGCTCATGCTGGACATGAGCGAGCTGAGCCGGATGGAAGCCGATCCGCTGCGGGCCGCGCTGCTTCCGTTGGTGGACGGCTACCGCTCCTGGATCGAGCGGCAGAAGCAGTCGGTGGACGACCCGGCCGCGGAGCTCGACGGCTACCGGGCCGAGGCCGAGGAGAACATGCGCCTCGCCGGGCGGGCCGCAGACCGTATCCAGGCCGGCATCAACCTTCTGCGGGACGATCCCGACGCCCTCGACGCCTTCCGGTTCGCCAACCGCGCCATGTGGCACCAGCGCGTGCACACCATCGCGGCAAGCAACCGGCGTCGCACCCCCTCGACGTCACTGCAAGAAGCCGTCGAGGCGGCCGACCTGCCGAAGAACCGCAGCTGGCGCCCCTTCCAGCTGGCCTTCCTGCTGCTCAACCTGCCGTCCCTCGCCGACCCCGGCCATCCGGAGCGGGCCGACGACAAGACCGCGCTGGCCGACCTCCTCTGGTTCCCCACCGGTGGCGGCAAGACCGAGGCCTATCTCGGTCTGACCGCCTTCACCCTCGCCATTCGGCGGCGCAAGCCCCACCTCGGCGGACTCGACGCCGAGCACGGGGTCGCCGTGATCATGCGGTACACACTGCGGCTGCTCACCATCCAGCAGTTCCAGCGGGCGGCCGCGCTGATCTGCGCCTGCGAGGTGATCCGTCGGGAGGCGCCGGACCGGTGGGGCCGCAATCCGTTCCGGATCGGCCTGTGGGTGGGCGGCCGGGTCACTCCCAACACCACCGACCAGGCCATCGACTGGGCCAAGGAGCAGAAGAAGGACAAGGGCCGCGGCGGCTTCGGGCGGATGGGCTCCCCCCACCAGCTCACCAGCTGCCCGTGGTGCGGCTCGAAGATGGAGGCGGGCCGCGACATCAGCGTCGACAAAACACTCCGCCGGACGTTCATCACCTGCCCCGACGCCTACGAGTGCCCGTTCGGCGCGAGCGCCTTCGGGCTGCCCGCCGACGAACAGGGACTGCCCGTCCTCGTCGTCGACGAGGAGATCTACCGCCTCCCGCCCAGCCTCGTCATCGCCACCGTCGACAAGTTCGCCCAGCTGCCGTGGAAGGGCGACACCCAGGCGCTGTTCGGCCAGGTGTCCCGGCGCTGCACCCGCCACGGATACGTCACGCCGTCCGCGGTGGACGCGGACTGGGAGGCGTCCAGCCACCCGGCGGCCGGTGACCATGGTTCCGCCACCACCGTCGACGCCGTGCGGGTACGCCCGCCGGATCTCATCGTCCAGGACGAGCTGCACCTCATCTCCGGCCCGCTCGGCTCCCTCACCGGGCTGTACGAGACGGCCGTGGACCGGCTCTCCACCTGGGAGCCCGAAAGCGGCGTCAGCGTGCGCCCCAAGGTCATCGCCTCCACCGCCACCGTGCGCCGCGCCGACCGTCAGATCCACGACCTCTTCGCCCGCCGCACAGCGGTCTTCCCGCCGTCCGGGCTGAGCGCCGACGACACGTTCTTCGCCCGGCGGCGGCCCACCGAGAAGACCCCCGGCCGCCGGTACGTGGGCATCTGCGCCCAGGGCGTGCGGACGAAGTCCGTGGCCATCAGGGTGTTCGTCGCCCAGCTCGCCGCTGCCCAGTACCTGTACGAGACGTACGGCGCGAGCGACCTGACAGACCCGTACATGACACTCGTCGGCTACTTCAACAGCCTGCGCGACCTCGGTGGCATGCGACGGCTCGTGGAGGACGACGTCTCGGCCAGGCTCATCCGGGCCGACCGACGAGGGCTCGCCACCCGGCGGATCAACGAACCGGCCGAGCTGACCAGCCGCATGGCATCCGACGCCATCCCCGACATCCTGGAGAAGCTCGACATCACCTTCGGCCGCAGGCCCAAGGGATCGCCCCGCCCCATCGACGTACTGCTCGCCACCAACATGATCGCCGTCGGCGTCGACGTCTCCCGGCTCGGTGTCATGGTCGTCAACAACCAGCCGAAGTCGACCGCCGAGTACATCCAGGCGACGAGCCGCGTCGGCCGTAGGGCACCCGGCCTCGTCTTCACCCTGCTCAACTGGGCCCGTCCGCGCGACCTTTCGCACTACGAGACGTTCGAGTCCTTCCACGCCACCATCTACCAGCATGTGGAAGCCCTGTCGGTGACGCCGTTCGCGGACCGCGCCGTCGACCGGGGCCTCACCGGCGTCCTGGCGTCCCTCGTACGGAATCTGAAGTCCGACTACAACGCCAACCGGGGTGCCCAATGGGTCGACCGGCGCGGCGAGGTCGTCAGCCATGCCGTGGCGTCCCTCGAACTCCGCGCCAGGGACGTCACGGACGACCGGCACATCGCCAACGAGGTGCGGGCCCGACTCGACACCCGGCTCGATTACTGGGAGCAGAAACGCAAAGCCCCCGGAGCGGTCCTCGGTTACCGCGCCGCCCGCCGCCAGGGCGATGTCGCCCCGCTCCTGCTGGAACCGGACAGCGGCCCGTGGCGGCTCATGACCTGTCCGACGTCGCTGCGCGAGGTCGAGCCGCCCATCCGGCTGATCCTCACCGGTGACGCCGGCACCGACTTCGCAGCCGAGCCGCCCTACACTCCGCGCGAACAGCCCGACGACAGCAGCGCCCCGGACGCGGACGCAGATCCCTGGGAGACCACATGACCGCCCCCGCAGCAGACGCGCTCCGCGTGGGCGAACTGCGTCCCAGCCAGCTTCTTCACACCTACGGCATCGGCGCCGTCACCGACCTGCCCAACCTGTCCACGATGGTCATGGGTCTCGACGACTGGGACCCGGTCCGCGCCCGCGTCCTGACCGAGGACCGTCTGCTGGCCGCCGTCCGGCGCCGCCTCGGCGGCCATGTCACCGCCCTGCGCACCCCGCCCCACCTGCCGGAGAACCCGGCCGACCCGTACGGCGACTGGACACGGACAGGGGTGCCGGTCGGACTCTTCCCTCGCTGGCTGCGCTGTTCACGGGAGCGCTGCAACCAGCTGGCACCCGCTTCGGGCGGCCTCTTCGATCTGCGGCGGAATCTCTACCGACCGGAGAAGACGAAGTACGTCCACATCAACTGCGGCGGCCCCGGTGCCGGACAGCCCACCGCGCTGCCCGCCCGCTTCCTCGTGGCATGCCCCAAGGGCCACATGGACGACTTCCCTTGGGTGTACTTCGTACATCGTGGCAGCACCTCGTGCGAGGGTCAGACGCTGAGTCTGACCGAGTCCGGCACCACCGGCGAGGCCGCCAACGTCTTCGTCCGGTGCACCTGCGGAGTGCCGCCCCGCTCGATGGCCGACGCCCTCGGGCAGGCCGGGGAGCGGAACCTCCCCGCGTGCCGTGGCCATCACCCGCACCTCGGCACCTTCGCCCAGGGCGGATGCCAGGAGCACGCGCGCACCATGGTGCTGGGCGCCACCAACAGCTGGTTCGCCTCGCAGTTGAGGCTGTTCAGCATTCCCCGCGCCGAGGAGCCCCTCACTCAGGCGGTCAGGGAACATTGGAGCCTGCTCTCACCACTGGCCGCCGTCCCCGCGGACGCGGCCAAGATGCTGCTGCCCACTCAGGCCTGCTGGCCCGAGCTGGAGCAGTACGGAGCGGACGCGGTCTGGGCTGCGGTGACCAGGGAAGCTCAGGCAGTCACCGGTGACGAGAGTGAGGAGGACGAGGAGTTCGACCTCACCACACCGGAATGGCGGGCCTTCACCCACCCTCGCGACCACGCCCTGCCGGACTTCACCACGGTGCGTGAGCGGCGCCTTCCCGACGACACCGCCGGCTGGCTGGACAGCGTCGTACTCGTCCACCGGCTGCGCGAGGTATCGGCGCTCACCGGTTTCACGCGGATAGAAGCCCCCGAATGGCTGCCCGAAGAGGACACGCGCACGCGCGCCGTGGCTCCGCTCAGCCGTAACAACGCCTCCACCTGGGTTCCCTGCGCCGAATTGCGCGGCGAGGGCGTGTTCCTCGCCCTCAAGGAGGAGCGCCTCGCCGAGTGGGAGCGGCAGGATGCGGTGCGCGCCCGCGAGGAGAGCCTGAAGTCCGCCCACTGGGCCTGGTGCACGGCCCGCCGCGTCGAGCCCCGGTGGCCCGGCATCCGATACGTGCTCCTGCACACCCTGGCCCATGTCCTCATCCGCCAGTTCGCCCTGGAATGCGGCTACGGGGCATCTGGAATAGCGGAGCGCATCTACGCACGATCGGGGCCCGATCCGATGTCCGGGATCCTGCTCTACACCGCCGCTCCCGACAGCGAGGGCACCCTTGGCGGACTCGTCTCGCTCGGCCGCAGTGAGCGGCTCGGCCCCGCGATCGCGCAGGCGCTGGAAGAGGCCAGGCTGTGCAGCTCCGATCCCATGTGCGCCGAACACGATCCACGCATTCACTCCCGGCTGCACGGAGCGGGTTGCCACGCCTGTCTGTTCGCCGCGGAGACCTCGTGCGAAAGGGGCAACCACTACCTGGACCGGGCGCTGCTGGTGGAAACACTGGCCGACAACAAGTGTGCGTTCAGGCCGTGAGCGGAGCGAAGCCGGACCACGACTCAGGCAGCCGGGACGGTCGTCCCGCCCGCGCACCGGCTGACATCCCCGCAGCCCGAAGCAGCGCCGCGCTGGACCGGCTTCCAGGCCTCCTGGCCGCCCTCTGTGATCGCCTGCCCGCAGACCGCATAGTCGTCCTGGAACATGTCTTGGAGGCGGCCACTGATCCCGACGACCCGCTGCTGATCCGCTTCGTCGCGGCCCAGCCCGCCGCCGGTCTGGCTCACCAGCTCGCAGAAATCATCCGCGTTTGGCGCGCCGAGGCCCCCGGAATGACCGGAGCGGGACTCGCCCTGGCTCTTGCCACCGCGCGCTCGTTGCCCCGGCCCCAGCCGGCCCAGGTCGTGGTGAGTGGTCCGCTGAGTACTTCGGTACCGGCGAGACTGACGAGCGGGATCGCAGTGGAGGTCATTCGCTCGGCGAGCACCTCGCTGTTGATCGCCAGTTTCGCGGCCCACGGAGCGCGGGACGTCGTGGCAGAGATAGGGCTAGCCGTTGACCGAGGGGTGAGCGTGGATCTCCTGCTCGAAGAGTCCACACAGGCGTCGGCAGCCTTCGTCACACTGCCCGGCGAGGTACGCGTCTGGCACCGGGTGGCAACTTCCGGTGTCCTACACGCCAAGCTGGTCGCCGCCGATCGGCACACCGCCCTGCTGGGAAGTGCCAACCTCACCGACCGAGCCCTGTCCGACAACATCGAACTCGGTGTGGTGCTGCGGGATCCGTACGTGGTGGAGCCGCTGGTCGACCACTTCCACTGGCTGCTGGCCTCGGAGAACAAGGTCATGCGTCGTGCGTGAACCTCTTGTGGGCGCATGCGCGACGGGCGAACGCGAGGGCCGGGGGCTCGTGGTTCCCGGCCCTCGCGCGTCTTCGGTGTTACTTCAGGACGCCTGCGCCCGTGGTCGTGGCCAGGGTCGTCGGCAGGTTCTTCGCCGAGGACTCCAGGCCCGCCGTGAGGGTCGGGGTCCAGTTGACCGTCGTCTTCAGGTCCTTCGACGAGGCGGCGTTGTACGCGGCGACGACGTCGGTGACCGTGCCGTTGACGAGGTTGCCGGAGCCCTTGACCGCGCCGGTTCCGTCGCCGCTGAGGAGCCCCGCGACCTTGCCGCCGGTCGGCACCTTCCAGTAGTTGTTCTCGGCGACGACCTGGGCCTTGGCCCGCGAGTTGATGCTGTACTGCGTCGCATAGCCGTTGAGGGTCGTCACGTCGTAGTAGTTGTTGTAGATGTGCACCTGGCCGACGCGGGCCAACGGGGCGCGCTGGACGATGCCCTTCCAGATGTTGTGGTGGATGGACACGCGCAGCTTGCCCGAGGGCTCGCTGTCGCTGCTGCCGATCAGCATCGTCTTGTCGTGGTTGGTGAACTGGTTGCGGGACACCGTCACCAGGTCCGAGCTCTTGGTGATGTCCAGGGCGCCGTCGTGGATCTGGTACTCGCGGCCGTAGTACTCGAGGTTGGCGCTGTCCAGGTGGGGCGCGTCGGTGAACGTGTTGTGGTCGGCCCACACGTGGGTCGCGCCGCGCAGGGTGACGGAGTCGTAGTTGGAGTTCCAGTTGCCGTCGTCGCCGTCGGTCGGGTCCCACTGCGGGAAGCAGTCCTCGGTGGCGGCGAAGGTCAGGTTGCGGACGACGACGTTGTCCACGTTCTGGAGCTGGAGCATGCCGCCGGAGATCCCGGCGGCCGTGCCCGGCACGCCCACGATGCTGGTGTTGGCCGGCACCTTGAAGACGATGTTCTTCGCCTGCTTGGTCTGCGCGGCGGCGCGTGCCTTCTCCTGGGTGCCGGAGGGCAGCTTGGAGGTGCCGTAGGAGGCGGGGTCGTACGCCTTCAGGTACGCCGAGAGCGAGTAGCCCGTGCCCGACGCGTAGTTCGCGCAGGTCAGCTTCTTGCCCGCGTCGTCGGTGTTGGCGTCGATCGTGCCCTTGACCTTGATGATCCGCGGGGTGGTGTCGGAGGCGGAACCCAGCGCCTTCACCAGCTGGGCGCGGGTGGAGACGGTGAAGGTGTGTGCGGCGTCGGCCTTGGCGCCACCGGTCGTGCCCGTGCCGGAGGAGGCCCAGCCGTCCTTCGCGGCGAGCGTCTGGTGGTACAGGTCGACGGTCCCGGCGTTCGCGTTCATCACGACGACACCGGCGCCGAGACCCGCGGCCACGACGGCGGCGGAGAGCACGAGGGCGCGGCGCGAGCGGAGGGACCGGCGGTGGGAGGTAGCTGCCACGGGGGATCCTTACGGGGAGGAGCGGGCTTACTGCCTGTCAGTGGTCGCCGCCGTGTGAAGAGTTGCCGCCCGTCGAGAACTTTTTTCTCACGACCCGTGCGTCACTCGCCCAAGCGCCTTCACTATTCCCTCACCTGCCCCTTAAGGTGCCGCGAGGGGGCAAACGCCGCCCATGGGGACGAAGTTGGGGGACATCCATGGCACTCTTCGGGAACGCGCATCCGATCGACCCGGCGCAGGCACAGCAGGACTACGCGCGGCTGCTGGGGCAGGGTGAGCAGGTCCAGGCCGCCTTCCTGCTGATCCGGGACACCATCATGTTCACGGACCGTCGGCTGATCCTCGTCGACAAGCAGGGGATCACCGGCAAGAAGACGGAGTACCACTCCATCCCGTACCGAAGCATCACCCACTTCGCGGTGGAGACCGCCGGCACCTTCGACCTCGACGCCGAGCTGAAGATCTGGGTCTCCGGCTCGTCCGTGCCGATCGAGAAGACGTTCACGAAGGGCGTGGACATCTACGAGGTGCAGGCGATCCTCACGCAGTTCGTCGCGAAGTAGCGCCGACCCGTCGGGGGCGGGGGCCGCGTCGGTCACCGGGTCCGCTACCGGCGGCTCCCGCCCGGGCCACCACCGCCGCCGCCCCCGCCGAGTTGGCGGACCTCGCCGGACGGCGCCGCGCGCCCGTGGCGTTGCGGACCCTACGGCCGCCCGGTCTGCTACGACTGCCCGGTGGACCTCATCGAGCAGCACCTGCGCCTCCTCGCGGACGTCTTCGGCGTGACGTCCGTCCCGTTCTCGCTGGCCGGCGGCTACGCCCTCGAAGCCCACGGGCTGCTCCGACGCCCGCACGCGAACGTGGACCTGGCGACGGAGAGCGCCGAGCCGATGGCGGAGATCGCCCGGACGCTGGAGGCCGAGCTGACGGGCCGGGGCCGCGAGACGACCGTCCAGGACACGGACCCGCTGTCGGCGCGGCTGACGGTCATGGATCCGGAGACGGACGTCGCGCTCCGTCTGACCCTCCACAAGGAGACCCTGTGGAGCCCGCCGGTGCCGACGGTCTACGGCGAGACGCTGTCCCTGCCGGACGCGGTGGGCACGAAGGTCCGGGCGCTGTACGACCGCGGTCTGGCCGTGGACCTGATCGACGCCCGGGCCGCGGCCGCCCGCTTCAGCCACCCGGACCTGGAGGAACTGGCCCGTCGGCACGCGCTGGACGAGTTCGATCTGCCCACGCTCCGGACCCGGCTGGAGGGCACGGACCACTACCCGGACACGGCGTTCACGCGGTACGGCCTGACCGAGCCCGGCATCGCCGACCTGCGGGCGTGGGCCCAGTCCTGGTCGACGGACATCGCGGAACGACTGCTGGAGGAGGGGGCGTCACCGGACGAGTGACCGGGACACCCCCTGCCGCGAGTCGACCGGTCGAGTCGACCGGCCACATCGACCGGCCGAATCAGCCGGCCGAGGCCGAAGCCGTCGCGGACTCCGTGCCGGACGCGCCCGGCTGGGAGGCGTCGTCGGTGCCGTCGTGGGTCGCGTCGGGCTCGACGCCCATGGTGATCGACCCGATGACGCCCTTGGCGATGTTCTTCTTGTTGTACTTCAGCTTGAGCAGACCGCCCTGGACACCGCTCTGGTCGTAGATCGTGTCCTCGGTGAGGGTCGTGCGCTCGGTGGTGCTGGTGGAGTACGGCTCCACCGCGGCCGAGAGGAGCACGGACTCCTCGTCGAAGAAGAACTGACCGGTGTGGCAGGTGTTCCCGCCCTCGTAACCGGCGTCGGTCCACTCGCCGTTCACATGCACCTTGGTGTGGATGTGCACGGTGCGGCCGCGGTACCAGCCCGGGAAGATCGTCTTGAAGGTGACCAGGCCGTGCTTGTCGGTCTTCCAGGTGCCGCGCAGGTAGCGCTCGTCGTCGGTGGGCTCCTCGTGCCCGCCGCCACCGCCACCGCCGGCCGGCGGCTCGCCGGTGGGGGTCCCGTTGGGGACGTCGGTCGGAGTGCCGGAGGGCGCGTCGGTCGGAGGGGTGCCGCCCCCGCCGCCGGTGGAGAGGCTCTCGTAACCGGAGTAGATGCCGAGCGCGTCGCAGTGCCAGACGTCGACGGCGGCGTTCGCGAGGGGCTTGCAGGTCTCGGAGTCGATCACCTTGAGGGCGAGGGTGAGCGGGATGCCCTCCTTGTCCTCGGTGATGTCCTGGCGGAGCTTGTCCGCGTCGATGTAGTACGGGCCCTCGGTGGTCTCGGAGGTGAGCTTGTAGCACTCGCCGGCGCCGGCCGAGGCCTTGGCGGGCTTGCCCGCGCCCTTCTTCTCCCCGGCGAAGGCGCCGGCGGCGAGCGCACCGCCCGCACCGACGGCGACCGCCGCGCCCGCACCGGCGACGACGACCTTGCGGCGGGTCAGATCACGCTTGTGCTTGGGGCCTTGCCGGTCGCCCGCGACGCTCTGCTCGTTGTCGTTGTTCTCGATGTTTCCCGTCATGAGGGCGAAACTAGGAGGCGGCCCTGTCAAAGCCGTGGGAAAGGCCTGTGGAATTCCAAGGCCAGGCAAAAGACATGGGAGCGGGGCCCGTTTTCGGCCGACTCATGATATCGAATCCGCCAAGGCCAGGCTTGCCTTATGGGAAGCCGAGCCGATGGAACCGCCCTCCGGCCCCGCCGGGGCGGCCAGGCCCGAGTCCAGGCCCAGTGCCGTCCGTGCCGTCCGGAGATGCTCCAGACCCTCTTTCGCCACCCGCGTCACCTGCGCGTACTCCGCCGCCGTGCGGGCCTGCGCCAGCTGTGCCCGCGCCGCGCGATGGCACTCCGCCGCGTCGGTCAGCGCCCGGCCCGCCGCCTCGTCCGCCCGCGTCCATGCCCGGACGTCCGGGGGGACCATGCCGCCGCCCAGCCGGACGAGCCAGTGGTTCGCCTCCGCCTCCGCGTCCAGGTCGGACGGACGACGGCTGCGCCGGTCGCGCCGCTGAGCCACCACCCCGACCACCGCGCCGACGATCAGCAGCGCCGAAAGCGTGATCATGAACCCCGTGGATCCCATCGATCCCATCGCCGGCTTCCTCCCTTGCCCCGCCGGCTCCCGTCGACCCACGTCGACGGTTGCCGGCCCTTTGTCTGCCCTCTTCCCCTATGAGACGGCAGGCCGCTGTGGGCGTACCCCCGGGATTCCTGTGCGCTTCCGGTGAGGTCTCCAAGCGGGTTCCGGTCACCGCCGGCCGGCGCGAACGGCGGTGACCGCAACCCGGCCCGTCAGCTTGCCGAGGCCGACGGCGAGGCGGAGTCCGACGCCGATGCGCTGGGCGCCGGCGGAGTGTCCTGGCCGTCCTCCGTCGCGTCCGGGTCCACGCCGACCGTGATCGACCCGCGGACGCCCTTCGTGATGTCCCGCTTGTCGTAGCGCAGCTTCAGCAGCCCGCCCTGGACACCGCTCTGGTCGTAGATCGTGTCCTCGGTGAGGGTCGTGCGCTCGGCGGTGTTGCTCACGTACGGCTCCACCACCGCGGAGGCGAGCACGGACTCCTCGTCGAAGAAGAACTGACCGGTGTGGCAGGTGTTCCCGCCCTCGTAACCGGCGTCGGTCCACTCGCCGTTGACGTGCACCTTGACGTGGATGTGCACGGTACGGCCCCGGTACCAGCCCGGGAACACCGTCTTGAAGGTGACCTGGCCGTGCCGGTCCGTACGCCAGGTTCCGCGCAGGTAGCGGGTGTCGTCCGTGGGCTCCGCGTGACCGCCGCCGGGAGGCGGGCCCGTGGGTGCGCCGGTGGGCGCGTCGGTGGGCGCGTCGGTCGGGGGCTCGCCGGTCGGCGCGGGGCCGCCGCCTCCGCCGCCGTTGCCCATGTCCTCGTAGCCGGAGTACACGCCCGCCGCGTCGCAGTGCCAGATGTCGACGGCCGCGTTCCGGACCGGCTTGCAGCTCTCCGAGTCGATCACCTTGAGGGCCAGGGCTAGCGGAATGCCCTCGCGGTCCTCGGTGACATCGCGACGCAGCTTGTCGGCGTCGATGTAGTAGGGGCCCTCGGTGGTCTCGGTGGTGAGCCGGTAGCAGACGCCGTCCTCGGCCGGGGGCGTGCCCCGGTCGCCTCTGCCGCCCCGGCCGCCGTCCTTGCCGAGCGCGTCGGCCGCGAACGCGGTGCCGCCGAGGCCCGCCGCGGCGATACCGCCCGCGGTCACGGCCACGACCTTGCGACGTGTTAAGTCCTGCTCACTGTGTGGTTTCTGAGTTCCCGTCATGAGGCCCGGACGCTAGGGACGAAACCTGTCAGGAGCATAAGGGAGAGCTGTCAGTTGCCGTGGAAAACCAATGTGGCCCGGAACCGACGTCGGTTCCGGGCCACACACGTACGTCCGCTACTTCGGCTGCGGCTTGCGCACCGAGAGGTGCAGCTCCCTCAGCCGGGCCTCCTCCAGCTCCGTCGGCGCGCCCATCATCAGGTCCTGGGCGTTGCCGTTGAGCGGGAAGGCAATGGTCTCGCGGATGTTCGGCTCGTCGGCGAGGAGCATCACGATGCGGTCGACGCCGGGGGCGATGCCGCCGTGCGGCGGGGCGCCGAAGCGGAAGGCGCGCAGCATGCCCGCGAACTTGTCCTCGACGGTCTCGCGGTCGTAGCCGGCGATCTCGAACGCCTTGAGCATGATCTCGGGCTCGTGGTTCCGGATCGCGCCGGAGGACAGCTCGACTCCGTTGCAGACGATGTCGTACTGCCAGCCGAGGATGTCCAGCGGGTCCTGGGTCTCCAGGGCCTCCAGACCGCCCTGCGGCATCGAGAACGGGTTGTGCGAGAAGTCGATCTTCCCGGTCTCCTCGTCCTTCTCGTACATCGGGAAGTCGACGATCCAGCAGAAGCGGAAGACGCCCTCCTCGAAGTGCCCGGCGCGCTTGGCGGCCTCGACCCGCACCGCGCCCATGATCTTCGAGACCTCGTCGAACTCGCCCGCGCCGAAGAACACCGCGTGACCGGCGGCCAGCGACAGGCGCTTGGTCAGCTCGGCGACGTTCTCCTCGGTGAGGAACTTCGCGATCGGGCCGGTCAGGGACCCGTCCTCGGCGACCCGGACCCAGGCCAGGCCCTTCGCGCCCTGCGAGACCGCGAAGTCACCGAGCTGGTCGAAGAACTTCCGCGGCTGTGCGGAGACGTCCGGCACCGGCAGGGCACGCACGTGCTTGCCGGCGAAGGCCTTGAACTCCGAGCCCTCGAAGATGTCGGTGATGTCGACGAGCTCCAGCTGGGCCCGCAGGTCCGGCTTGTCGGAGCCGTACTTCAGCATCGACTCGCGGAACGGGATCCGCGGGAAGGGGGAGGTGACATGACGGCCGCCGCCGAACTCCTCGAACAGCTCGGTCATGAGCTTCTCGATCGGCTGGAAGACGTCCTCCTGCTCGACGAAGCTCATCTCGACGTCGAGCTGGTAGAACTCGCCCGGCGAACGGTCCGCGCGCGCGTCCTCGTCACGGAAACAGGGGGCGATCTGGAAGTACCGGTCGAAGCCCGAGATCATCAGCAGCTGCTTGAACTGCTGCGGAGCCTGCGGCAGGGCATAGAACCGGCCCGGGTTCAGCCGGGACGGCACGACGAAGTCACGCGCGCCCTCGGGAGACGTGGCCGACAGGATCGGCGTGGCCATCTCGTTGAAGCCCAGCGCCGTCATCTTGTGCCGGATCGCCGAGATGACCGACGTACGCAGCAGGATGTTGCGGTGCATGCGCTCGCGGCGCAGGTCGAGGAAGCGGTACTCCAGACGCCGCTCCTCGTTGACCCCGTCCTCGGCGTTGATCGTGAAGGGCAGCGGGGCCGCCGCGCCGAGCAGCTCGACCTCGCCGACCTCGACCTCGATCTCGCCGGTCGCCAGCTCCGCGTTCACGTTCTCGGTTCCACGTGAAACGACCTTGCCGTCGATGCGGACCGTCGACTCCTTGGTCAGCTTGTCGAGAGCCTCGTACGCGGGCGTACCCGGACGGGCGACGAGCTGCGTGATGCCGTAGTGGTCACGCAGATCGATGAAGAGGATGCCGCCCAGGTCGCGCCGATTGTGCAGCCAGCCGCTCAGCCGGACGTCGGTGCCGACGTCAGAGGCGCGGAGCTCGCCGCAGGTGTGGGACCTGTACCGATGCATCGTCGTTCATCCAGTCTTCGCAGATCGGGTGGCTTGGATCGTGTTTCACGTGAAACACGATCCAAGCGTACCGGGCAGCCCAAGATCGCCTCCCCTCAATACCGGGCCGGCGACCGGCGGGCGATCGGCCGGCGACCGGCGGGCGACCGGCCGGCGACCGGCCGGCGACCGGTGGGCGATCAGTGGCATCTTTCGCCCCTGTCTTCCTAAAGTGGGGCAATGCGCACTGGCGAGCCTCTGCCCGCCGTGGGGGAGGTCCTCGCCTCCCTCGCGACCGGCCTCTGGCACTGGGACACCGCCACCGGGCTGGTCACGGTCGACGCCGAGGCAGCCCGGCTGCTCGGGCTGCCCGCGCAGCAGACGGTCCTCACCGAGGCCCAGACCCGGGCCCGGCTGCACCCCGTCGACTGGAACGAGATCACCGGAGTGGTCCGGCTCGCCGTCGCCGAGGGCACCCTCGCCGAGGTACGAACCCGGTTCATGGACGACCAGGGGCGGGTCGTCCGGGTCGTCCGCAGCCGCTCCAAGCCGTCCTTCGACCCGGCGAAGAAGGCGTACGAGCTGATCGGCACCCTCCAGGAGGTCACCGAGCCGACCCCGGGCACCCCGGCCGGACGGACCGCCGCGAGGACGACATCGCCGTCCTGCTGCTCTGCCGCCAGGGCGCGGGCGGCTGCGGTCCGGGGGCCGCCCCGCCGGTCGGGCAGCCGGTGCGCCGCTCGATGCTCACGGTCGCGCAGGCCGAGCCCGAGCGGATCGCCGTGGCCCGGCAGCAACTGCGCGAGCTGCTGCACGACTGGACCTGCGAGGACCAGCTCGACTCGGCGGTCCTGCTCGTCTCCGAGACGCTGACGAACGTCCTCGTCCACACCGACGCCGACGCCCTGCTCGTCGCGGAGGTCATCGGCGCGCCCGGGGAACGCCGACTGCGCATCGAGGTCACCGACACCAGCGACGACCTCCCCCACAAGCGCCGCCCCGGCGAACTGGCCTCCTCGGGCCGCGGCCTGGTCCTCATCGAACTCCTCGCGGACACCTGGGGGGTGGCGCCGAGGGGAGAGGGCAAGAGCATCTGGTTCGAGCTCTACGAACCCGGCGAGCCTCAGGAGCCCTCGACCGGGGCCCCGTGACGCGTCCGCAGTTCATGCAGGACCCCGAAGGCGGCGGCCGTCACCGGAACGGCGAGCAGCATGCCCAGGATCCCGGCGACCGAGGCCCCGGCGGTGATGGTGACCATGACCACCGCAGGATGCATCTGCACGGTCCGGCTCTGGATCATCGGCTGCAGCACATGCCCCTCCAGCACCTGCACCGCCAGCACCACCCCGAGCACCCACAGCGCGATGACGAAGCCCCGGTCGGCCAGCGCCACCAGCACGGCGACGGCCCCGGAGAGGAAGGCGCCGAGATAGGGGATGTACGCGCCGACGAAGACGAGCGCGCCCAGCCCGACCGCCCCCGGCACATCCAGGACGAGCAGCCCGACGGTGATGCACACGGCGTCGATGAACGCGATGAAGGTCGTCCCCCGCATGAACCCCTCGACGGCCCGGAACGCCCGCCGCGCCATGGCCTCCAGGGTGTCGCCGGTACCGCGCGGCGCGAGCGAGCGCAGCGCGCCGACCGCCTGGTGCGAGTCCCGCAGAAAGAAGAAGACGAGCAGCAGCGCCAGCACGGCCATCGCGATGCTCTCGCCGACGACGCTCACCCCGCTGATGACATTGGACGCGGCCGTCCCCCCGAACTTGGCGAGCAACTCCTTGGCGTTGGACGCGAGGTCGTCGAGCGAGGTCCCGGCGGCACCGAAGTGCTCACTGACACCCCGCGCCGCCGATCTGAGCGCGGCGACGATCTGATCCCCGCTGTCGATCAGCGCGGCGACGACGATGTATACGGCCCCGCCGACGACGGCGACGACGGCGACACAGGTCAGCCCGGCCGACACCGACCGCGGCACCCTCACCTCCACCAGCCTCCGGTACAGCGGCCTGAGCAGTGCGGTCCCGAGCAACGCGAGCAACACGGGAGTGACGGCGGTACGCAGTTCCGAACAGAGCCTGATCCCCACGTACCCGACGCCCGACGCGAGCAGAACCACGCCGCACCAGGCGGCGAACCGGCGCGCGGGGAGGGGGAGCAGGTGCACACACCCAGCGGATCACGGGGGCGGAGGGCTGTCCTGCGGGGAGGGCCGCACGGATGACGGTTCGTCACTTTGACACGTATTCAACCCATCGCCCCTCATGGGTGAACATCCTTGCCATGAACACCTGTTGCCCCCGCATATGCCTCATGTCCGGCACGGAGGTGAGGCTCGATGTACGAGCAGAACAACACACTGCCGCCGAACAAGTCGGCGGCACAGCAGGACGCGATCGACATCAACGACTTCGTGTTCGCGGCCACGGGGGCCAGGGTGCGGAGGCTGACCATGCCGGACGGGGAACACTGGTTCCCAGCGATGGACGTGGCGAAGCATCTCGGCTACGCAAACACACGAGATGCCGTGCAGAGCGCGGTCTCACAACAGCACACAACAACGTTCGGCGATATTGCACGAAGCGTCGGCGTGAGCGACGCAAGGCGCAATACCGCAGGTCACGGCTTCCGCACAACAATGAGATTGGTGAACCTCCAGGGTCTCATCGAGCTCGTGAACAACTGCATGAAGCCGGAGTCACAGCCCTTCAAGACCTGGGTCGCCGGAGTCATCGCCACCATCCAGCGCGACGGCTCCTACGCTCTGGAACCGGCCCCCGTACCGCCCGCCCCCGCCGGCGGCACCGCACACCTCATGCCCCATCAGGTCGCCGACGCCATCGTGCGCCTCGAAGTGAGGAACATCGAGGCCGACGAGATGCCGGCCGCCTCCCAGAAGGAGCAGACCTTTCTCCTGCGCCAGATCAGTGCCAGCCAGGACATGATCGCCCGCAGCCAAAACACGATCGCCAAGGCGCTTGTGGAGATCGCCCAGACGCTCAAGAGCCACCAGCCGGAACCGAAGCGGACCGTCAAGAGCCACCAGCCGGAACCGAAGCGGACCGTCAAGAGCCACCAGCCGGGACAGAAGCTGACGTCCCAGCAGCTCCTGGCCGACCGGCAAGCGAAGAAGCTCGTCTTCACTGAGGACATCCACGCGGTCGCGGCCTGTCTGGCACCTGCGCTCGTGCTGGGCGAGGCCGGCTGCCGCATCGAGGTGATCGCCACTCGCACGGGGCTCTCCGAAGCTCGCGTCCACGACTGCCTGCGCACCTTGCTCAAGCGCGGCTGTATGCGGCAGACCGGCTGCTCCGCTGACGGAGCGCCCGTCTACGTGCTGCCGTAACCCGATAGCACCGAACACAAGACAGGGCCCGAAGTCGCAATCCAAAGTTGCGGCTTCGGGCCCTGTCGTAACCTACCGGAGCTCACGCGCCCTGCGGGCCGCCCTCGCCCATTCCGTGCACCGCCGGGATCGTTCCCAGTCGGCCCTTCTGGAAGTCCTCGAACGCCTGCTGCAGCTCGTCCTTGGTGTTCATGACGAACGGGCCGTAGTGCGCCATCGGCTCACGGATCGGCTGCCCGCCCAACAGCACGACCTCCAGGTCCGGCGTGTTCGAGTCCTGCTGCTCGTCCGCGCGGACCGTCAGCGAGGAGCCCGCGCCGAAGACCGCCGTCTGCCCCAGGTGGATGGGACGCCGCTCCGTGCCCACCGCGCCCTTGCCCGCCAGCACGTACGCGAGGCCGTTGAAGTCCTCGCGCCACGGCAGGGTGAGCTCCGCGCCCGGCGCGAGCGTCGCGTGGACCATGGTGATCGGGGTGTGGGTGACGCCGGGACCGGCGTGGCCGTCCAGCTCGCCGGCGATGACGCGCAGCAGCGCGCCGCCGTCGGGGGAGGTGAGGAGCTGTACGTGACCGCCGCGGATGTCCTGGTACCGCGGCGGCATCATCTTGTCCTTGGCCGGCAGGTTCACCCACAGCTGGAGGCCGTGGAAGAGACCGCCGGACATGACCAGCGACTCCGGCGGCGCCTCGATGTGGAGGAGGCCCGAGCCGGCCGTCATCCACTGGGTGTCGCCGTTGGTGATGGTGCCGCCGCCGCCCTGGCTGTCCTGGTGGTCGAAGATGCCGTCGATGATGTAGGTGACGGTCTCGAAGCCGCGGTGGGGGTGCCAGGGCGTGCCCTTGGGCTCGCCCGGCGCGTAATCCACCTCGCCCATCTGGTCCATCATGATGAACGGGTCGAGGTGGCGGTAGTTGATGCCGGCGAACGCACGGCGTACCGGGAAACCCTCACCTTCGAAGCCGCTCGGCGCTGTCGTCACGGTCAGCACCGGACGAGCCACGGCGTCCGCCGGTGTGACGACGCGCGGCAGGGTCAACGGGTTCTCGACGGTCACTGCAGGCATGTCCGTACCTCCTTGTGCGACGTGCGTCCCACTTTAGTTGAGCGTTGAACTTTCTGCCACCCGTAACGACGGAAGCCCGGAGGGCATTCCCTCCGGGCCGCGCGGCCGATCTCGGCGAGTTGTGGGAACCCTATGTCATGCCTGTGACAACCAGGGGCTGGAAACGCTCGGGGGGCCGACCCGGGAAGGCCCTCAGCCGTACATCCGCCGCATGGCGAATTCGACCATCTGTTCGACAGCTTTGGCATCGAACACCATCCGATGCTCGCCCTCCATGTCGAGGACGAAGCCGTAGCCGGTGGGCAGGAGATCGATGACCTCGGCGCCCGTGATCACGAAGTACTTGGACTCCTTGCCCGCGTACCGGCGCAGTTCCTTGAGGCTGGTGAACATCGGGATCACCGGCTGCTGGGTGTTGTGCAGGGCGAGGAAACCGGGGTTGTCGCCGCGCGGGCAGTAGACCTTGGAGGTCGCGAAGACCTGCTGGAAGTCCTCGGCGGCCAACTGCCCGGTGGTGAAGGCCCGTACCGCGTCCGCGAGGGACGGCGGGGACGGCTCCGGGTAGAGCGGCGGCTGCTGGCCGTACCCGCCATGGCCGCCGGGCATCTGCTGCTGCGGCGGCGGGGCGTACTGCTGCTGCGCGGCGCCCCCGTCCATGGGCTGGCCGTATCCGTACATGAGCCCAAGCGTACCGAGGCGTGCCCACCCCCGGGTGAGGTAGACCCTTCTCACACTTGGCCGAGTAGGGGTTGCGACTTATTACCGACGGGTAGCATCATCGTAGGCACTTGCTACTTGCTGGTACGTGAACTAGCGCGAGGATCCACCAGTGCCTCGCCGATCTCTCTACGGATCATGGAGCCGTCGCCATGGGGCACTACAAGTCGAATCTCCGCGACATCGAGTTCAACCTCTTCGAAGTACTGGGGCGCGACAAGCTGTACGGCACCGGCCCGTTCGAGGAGATGGACACCGAGACCGCGAAGAGCATCCTCGACGAGCTGACCCGCCTCTCGGAGAACGAGCTGGCCGAGTCCTTCGCCGACGCCGACCGCAACCCGCCGGTCTTCGACCCGGAGACCAACACCGCGCCGGTCCCCGCGTCCTTCAAGAAGAGCTACCAGGCGTTCATGGACTCCGAGTACTGGCGGCTCGGCCTGCCCGAGGAGATCGGCGGCACCACCGCCCCGCCGTCGCTGATCTGGGCCTACGCGGAGCTGATCCTCGGCGCGAACCCGGCCGTGTGGATGTACTCCTCCGGCCCGGCGTTCGCCGGCATCCTCTTCGACGAGGGCAACGACGTCCAGAAGAAGATCGCGCAGCTCGCCGTCGACCGGCAGTGGGGCTCCACGATGGTCCTCACCGAGCCGGACGCCGGCTCGGACGTCGGCGCGGGCCGCACCAAGGCGGTCCAGCAGGAGGACGGCTCCTGGCACATCGAGGGCGTCAAGCGCTTCATCACGTCCGGTGAGCACGACATGTCGGAGAACATCCTCCACTACGTCCTCGCCCGCCCCGAGGGCGCCGGCCCCGGCACCAAGGGCCTGTCCCTCTTCATGGTCCCGAAGACGCTCTTCGACTTCGAGACCGGCGAGCTGGGGACGCGCAACGGCGTCTACGCCACGAACGTCGAGCACAAGATGGGCCTGAAGGCCTCCAACACCTGCGAGATGACGTTCGGCGACCGGCACCCCGCCAAGGGCTGGCTGATCGGCGACAAGCACGACGGCATCCGCCAGATGTTCCGCATCATCGAGTTCGCCCGCATGATGGTCGGCACGAAGGCGATCTCCACGCTCTCCACCGGCTACCTCAACGCGCTGGAGTACGCCAAGGAGCGCGTCCAGGGCCCCGACCTGGCGAACTTCATGGACAAGGCCGCGCCGAAGGTCACCATCAGCCACCACCCCGACGTGCGCCGCTCGCTGATCACGCAGAAGGCGTACGCGGAGGGCATGCGCGCCCTCGTCCTCTACACGGCCTCCGTCCAGGACGCGATCGCCGTCAAGGAGGCGAACGGCGAGGACGCGAAGACGGAGCACGCGCTCAACGACCTGCTCCTGCCGATCGTCAAGGGCTACGGCTCCGAGAAGGGCTACGAGCAGCTCGCCCAGTCGCTCCAGACCTTCGGCGGCTCCGGGTTCCTCCAGGAGTACCCGATCGAGCAGTACATCCGGGACGCCAAGATCGACACCCTGTACGAGGGCACCACCGCGATCCAGGGCCAGGACTTCTTCTTCCGGAAGATCGTCCGCAACCAGGGCGCGGCGCTCAACTCCCTCGCCGAGGACATCAAGAAGTTCCTGGCGCTGGGCACCGGAGGCGAGGAGCTCTCCTCCGCCCGCGAGCACCTGGCCAAGGCGGCCGTCGAGCTGGAGGCCATCGTCGGCCTGATGCTCACCGACCTCGCCGCCACCGAGCAGGACGTCAAGAACATCTACAAGGTGGGCCTCAACACCAGCCGCCTGCTGCTCGCCTCCGGTGACGTGATCGTCGGCTACCTGCTCCTCAAGGGCGCGGCGGTCGCCGCCGAGAAGCTGGAGACGGCCGCCACCAAGGCCGTCTCCGCGAAGGACGTGGCGTTCTACACCGGCAAGATCGCGGCGGCGAAGTTCTTCGCGGCCAACGTCCTGCCGGGCGTCACGCTGGCCCGCAAGATCGCCTCGGGCGTCGAGCTGGACCTGATGGAGCTGGACGAGGCCGCTTTCTGACGCCCGCTCCGGGAACCGGTCCCCGGAACCGTTCCAGGAACCCGTCCCGGGCACCTTTTCGGGACCATCCGCGCAACCGGTAAACACTGCACATCGTCCTCACGAGGGCCCGCTCCCATCGCCGGGAGCGGGCTCTCGTACGTCGTTAAGGTGAACACCATGAGCGAACCCCACCGCTTCGACCGCGGCCACACCGACGATCTCATGACGTTCCTGACGGCGAGCCCGTCGCCGTACCACGCCGTGGCGAACGCGGCCGAGCGCCTCGAGAAGGCCGGTTTCCGACAGGTCTCGGAGACGGACGCCTGGGACGGCACGTCGGGCGGCCGGTATGTACTGCGCGGGGGCGCGATCGTGGCCTGGTACGTCCCCGAGGGCGCCACGCCGCACACACCGTTCCGGATCATCGGCGCGCACACCGACTCCCCCAACCTGCGCGTCAAGCCGCTGCCCGACTCCGGCACGCAGGGCTGGCGCCAGGTGGCCGTGGAGATCTACGGCGGCCCGCTGCTCAACTCCTGGCTCGACCGCGACCTGGGCCTGGCCGGCCGGCTGACCCTGCGCGACGGCTCGACCCGCCTCGTCGACGTGGGCCGCCCGCTGCTGCGAGTCCCCCAACTGGCCATCCACCTCGACCGGTCGGTCAACAACGACGGCCTCAAGCTCGACAAGCAGCGCCACCTCCAGCCCGTCTGGGGCCTGGGCAACGACGTGCGCGACGGCGACCTCATCGCCTTCCTGGAGCAGGAGTGCGGGCTGTCCGCCGGCGAGGTCACCGGCTGGGACCTGATGGTGCACTCCGTGGAGCCGCCCGCCTACCTGGGCCGCGACGAGGAGCTGGTGGCCGGCCCGCGCATGGACAACCTGCTGTCCGTGCACGCCGGCACGGCCGCGCTGACGGCCGTGGCGACCGGCGGTCAGAAGCTGCCGTACATCCCCGTGCTGGCCGCCTTCGACCACGAGGAGAACGGCTCGCAGTCGGACACGGGCGCGGACGGACCGCTGCTGGGCAATGTGCTGGAACGTTCTGTCTTCGCGCGCGGCGGCTCGTACGAGGACCGGGCGAGAGCCTTCGCGGGCACCGTCTGTCTGTCCTCCGACACCGGTCACGCCGTCCACCCCAACTACGCGGAGCGGCACGACCCGACGCACCATCCGCGGGTCAACGGCGGGCCGATCCTCAAGGTCAACGTCAACAACCGGTACGCGACGGACGGCACCGGCCGCGCGATCTTCGCCGCCGCCTGCGACAAGGCGGGCGTGCCGTTCCAGTCCTTCGTCTCCAACAACTCCATGCCCTGCGGCACGACCATCGGCCCGATCACCGCGGCCCGGCACGGCATCCGCACGGTCGACATCGGCGTGGCCATCCTGTCGATGCACAGCGCCCGTGAGCTGTGCGGCGACGCCGACCCGTATCTGCTGGCCAACGCCCTGGTGGCCTTCCTGGAGGGGTAGTCGGCGAAGGGCGGGGTACCCGGAGGCGGTGGCCGGAACGTCCGGCTCACCGATCGGAAGGCGACATCATGGGCCTCGGAGGGTGCATCATCCTCATCGCCGTGGGAGCCATCCTCACGTTCGCGACCGACTGGGACATGCAGGGCGTCAACCTCGACCTGGTGGGCGTCATCCTGATGATCGTCGGCCTGATCGGCGTGACGACCTTCAGCAGCATCGCCCGACGGCGGCGCGTCCTCATGCCGCCCACCACACCGGTGATCGACGAGGACGCGCGTCGCCGCCGAGACGGCTACGGCGACGGGTACGGCGTCTGACGACGCGACAGGCGGGACAGACGGGGCGTCGTCAGGCATACCGTGACACCAGGCACGTCGCACCCTTGTGTGAATATCGTGAAGACTTGGTGGCCCTGAGACCGGGCTCAGGACCGTCAGGACCGCCCCGGCCAGCTGTAGTCGTACGTCAGCGAGAACGTGCGGGAGATCCAGTCCCTGGTCGGCTCCCCCGGCGCGGGCCGGGCGGCGTCCGCCGCGAGGTTCGTCCGTACCGCGGCCAGTTCCGCAGAGCAGTCGGCGGCGGCGAGCAGGACACCGGCCCGCAGGGTGAGTTCACGGACGTCCCGGTACATCCAGGCCGGCCAGAATCCCATGTTCAGATACGGGCTGTCGGCCGCGTGACCGCTGCCGACGAGCAGACGCCCGGTGAAGGCGACCGGAATGTCCAGCCCCCGGTAGCGCCATCCCCCGTACGAGCGGTCCCGCCGCGGTCGCACGCCGTCCGACCGGGGTGGCTCGCCCTCCGACCCGAGGATGAGATCGCGCAACACCAGCCGCTGCTCGGCGACGGTGTACCGGCAGATGTGACCGCGGTAGCAACCGGTGTTCATCGGCCCCGGCTCCAGACCGTGCCCGGCCGGATCGAACAGACCCTCGCCGTCGACCGCGGTCACCGCGAACCGTCGTCCCTCGAAGAACACCTCGTCGGCCGCCTGCGCTGTCACCGCCACAGACTAGGCCGAGGGCGTCGCCTCGGTCACCCCGGCGCGTGACCCGTCGTCGCGTCCACGTGCGCCGGGACGGCCTCGTCGCGGTCGCCGACCGTCGACGTGCCGGTCGGTTCGAGGACCGCCCGACGTCCTCTCCATCGACGAGGGCGACGTCCTGGCCGCCGCAGTTCGTGGAACGGCCGCTGCCGGACGTGCCCGACGAGTCGCTGGCACCCCCGCTGACCTGGGCGTGGAAACGGCTGAGGGAGCCGCTGACGGTGGCGCGGCACGGGCGCTCGCGGCCGTCTCCCCCGCCGTCCTGCACCGCCGCTTCCGCGCCCAGCTCGGCACGACCCCGCCGGCCTGACTCACGGGGGAGCGAGGGGCGCTCGCCTGTCGGCTGATCGAGCGGGGCGAGGAGCGGCTGGACGTGGTGGCGGCGAGGGCCGGACCGGGGACGGCCGCGAACCCACGCGCGCGTGCGGCACGAGACGGAACTCAGCCCATCGGCCTATGGACGGCGTTTCGCACCGGCCTCCGGGGAACCGGTGACGACATGAGATTCCTCGTGCGCGACCGGCTCCTCGGCATCGGTGACGACTACTGGATCGAGGACGACCAAGGCGACAAGGTGTACCTGGTCGACGGCAAGGCGATGCGGCTGCGGGACACCTTCGAGCTGAAGGACACCCGCGGGCAGGTCCTGATCGACATCCGCCAGAAGATGTTCGCCCTGCGGGACACCATGGTGATCGAACGGGACGGCGCCCCGCTCGCCACGATCCGGCGCAAGCGGCTGTCGTTGCTGCGCGACCACTATCGGGTCGCCCTGGCGGACGGCCGCACCGAACTCGACGTCAGCGGCAAGATCCTCGCCCGGGAGTTCGCGGTCGAGTACGACGGCGAGCTGCTGGCCGTCGTCTCCCGGCGGTGGCTGCACGTCCGCGAGACGTACGGCGTCGACGTCGTCCGGGAGGACGCGGATCCGGCGCTGCTCATCGCGGTGGCGGTGTGCGTGATCCACCTGGCCGAGAAGGAACACGGGAAGGACTGACACCGGGAGGACTAGGAAGCTTCTCGGGGGCACGCGGCGTCCGACTGAGTCGTCGTCCATCCGTCCCCGAGCACCTGGACACTCGTGGGTGCGGAGGCGGTTTCCGCATCACCGCCGGAAGGAGCCGCAAGGGCGCCGTCGCCCTGGTTCACTTCCGCAGGCTGCGGGGCGACCGGCTCAGCCGTGAGAGCCACCGTGCACGCCAACTGCAGCATGGCCGGACGACTGAGCGGAGGGACGCCCTCGGGGAGCTGGACGGAGATGGTGAGATCGCTCCCGATCACGACGTCCGGTGCACCTGTCAGGCGGGGCAGTTCCGTGGTGGCCGTCCCGGCCTCGCTCGCGATCGGTCCGCCGAACAGCAGGCGCACGACGACCCCGAGGTCCCCGCGGTCGTCCACCTTCCGGGGGTAGGGCGTCAGATCGCCGTCGCGCAGGAAATAGAGGCGGATGACGCTGGGCGCCTTCGGACGCGGAGGAGCCATGCCGCTCGCCGGCGGACCGGCCCGGATGACGTCGGACGGGGGGACCCCGCACGCCGCCAGCGTGAGCACGGCCGTGAGCCCGACCAGCAGCGCCGGTACGCGCGAGCCCTTCACCGGGGACCTCCTGCGGCGTCGATGGCGTCGTCGGCGTCGTCGGCGTCCGCTGCGGAGTCGCGGTGCAGGGGGAGTTCGACCGTGAACGCCGAACCGCCCCCGGCCGGATTCGCCGCACTGATGCGTCCGCCGTGCAGACGAACGTTCTCCGCCGTGATGGCCAGGCCCAGTCCGCTGCTCTCGCTCCTGGTCCGTGAGGTGCCCGCCTTGTAGAAACGTTCGAAGATGTGCGGCATGGCTTCCTCGGCGATCCCCGGTCCGTTGTCGGTCACTGTGATCACGGCCCACGCCACGTCCGCCCGCTCCTCCCGCACGTCCAGGGTCAGCCGCACCGGCGGCGCCCCGTGCCGCAGCGCGTTGCCGACCAGATTGGCCATCACCACGTCGAGCCGGCGCGGATCCACGCGCGCCCTGAGCACGCCCGGTGGGGGCAGCCGGGTCTCCACCTGGCCCTGCCAGCCCCGGGCGGAGAGGGTGCGCCGTACGGACTCGGCCAGGTCGATCTCGTCCAGGTTGAGTTCGGCCGCGCCCGCGTCGAAGCGGGAGACCTCCATCAGGTCTCCCACCAGCCCGCTCAGCCGATTCGTTCCCTCGCTGATGAGCCGCAGCGCGTCACTCGTCTCGTGGTCCAGGTTCAGCGCCTTCTCGTCGAGTACGTCGGTGACCGCCGACATCGCCGCCAGCGGCGTCCGCAGTTCATGGGAGACGTCCGCGACGAAGCGACGCGCCTGGGCCTCCAGGCGGCGCAGCTCCGCGACCGACTGCTCCAGTGCGGCCGCCGTGTCGTTGAAGGACCGTGAGAGGTCGGCCAGTTCGTCGGAGCCGTTGACGGCCAGCCGGACGTCGAGGTGCCCCTCGGCCATCCGGTCCGTGGCCCGGCGCAACGCCCGCACGGGGCGGAGTACGCCGCTCGCGGCCAGCAGCGCCAGGCCGACGGCGAGGCCCAGTGTCACCAGGGTGGCGCGCCCGATGCCGCTGACCATCGCTCTGACGTAGGCCTGTTCGGTGTCCTGGGGCACCACCAGGTACAGCACGAGCCCCGAGAGCCTGGACTCCGTGCCCTCGCCGGGGTTGTACGTGACCGGCATTCCGACGACGAGAAAGGGACGCCCGTCGGCGCTCACCCGCTGGAACACCGCGGCGCGCTGGGTTCGTACGGACCGGAGCAGTCCCGGACTCAGCTTGTCGAACTCGGGACTCGGCGCGGCGGCGCGGAGGCTGCCGTACGTGGCCAGTACCCGCCACCCCTGTGACTGGTTGGCCCGGAGCAGCTGGTCCACCACCCTCTGCAGGTCCGACTGGCCCGGCTCCGGCGGAGCGTAGGCAGCCACGGCGTTGTGAACGCTGGTGCGGAACTGCTCGATGACGGAGTCCTGGCTCTGCTGCAGCACCCCCGTGCGCGCCTCCCGGAAGGCGAGGGCTCCGGTGCTCAGGGCACTGGTCACAGCCACCAGGGCGAAGGCCGCCACCAGGCGGCGGCGCAGGCCGCCCAACGCCGAAGGGACGCGCGCCAGGACCGCCCGAAGGACCCGCACCGGCCCGCGGCCCCGCCCGCCGCTCACGGGGAACCGAAGCGGTAACCGAAGCCGCGTACGGTCTGGATGTACCGGGTATCCCCGCCCAGCTCACCGAGCTTGCCGCGCAGGCGCTTCACACAGGCGTCCACGAGCCGTATGTCCCCGTAGTAGCTGTGTTCCCAGACCGCTTCCAGCAGCTCCTGGCGGCTGAACACCCGGCCCGGCGAGGCCGACAGGGTCAGCAGCAGCCGGAACTCGGAGGGGGCGAGTGCGACGGGTTCACCGCGGTGTGTCACCGTGAGCCCGACGCGGTCGATGACCAGCTCGCCGTGCGACTCCGCCCTGGGACGGACGCCGTCGGAGAGCGACGCGTCGTGACTGCGCAGTACGGCCCGTATGCGCGCATCGAGCACCCGGGCGTGCACGGGCTTGACGACGTAGTCGTCGGCGCCGGCCTCCAGCCCTGTGACGACGTCGATGTCGTCCCCCTTGGCGGTCACCATGATGATCGGCACCTGGCCGCGCTCCCTTATCCGCCGGCATACGTCGAGGCCGGAGATGCCCGGCAGCATGAGGTCGAGCACGACGACGTCCGGGCGGAAGGGGCGGAGCTGTTCCAGTCCCTCTTCACCGGTTCCGGCGGCGAAAACCTCATGCCCCTGGTGTCGCAGCGCCAGGCGGACGGCATCACGGACGTCCAAGTCGTCTTCGATCATCAGGACACGCGGCACTCCGGGAGTGTAGGCATACCGCGTTCGACGACCGTCCCGGAAAGAGCCCCTCCCCGAAGGCCGTTACAGAAGGGTCATCGTCCGGGCCAGAGGCCATCGACTCCGGTCACCACGCTGGAGGTCATGGAGAGAATGCCTGGATCCCGCGCTGTTCGGAAACTGGCCGTGGCGGTGAGTCTGCTCCCGCTGCTGGCGGCTTGCGGAACTGACGGCGAGACCGCCTCCGCCGGGAAGGAATCGGCCGGGTCGGCGGGGCGACTCGACGTTCCCGCGGACGCCGGTGCGGAGCTCAAGAACCAGTACCTCGTGGAGAACGCGATCGCGGACTGCATGAAGGAGCAGGGGTTCACCTATACCGCCGTCGCCCCCATCGATCCCGCGTCCACCTGGGCCACCGACGGGGCGGACTACGAACTCACCAAGAAGTTCCGGCAGAAGTACGGCTTCGGTTACACCGCGCGCGCCGTCTACCCCGACGACCCCGAGCTGGTGGGCGACAGGTCGGCGAACGAGCCCTCGGACAACGCGAAATACGTCGAAACGCTCACGCCCGCACAGAAGACCGCCTACGAAAAGGCGCTCGGATCCGTCCCGGGCTCGGAGGAAGGCCAGAAAGACTGGACCGGTTGCCTGGGAACGGCCAACAAGAAGGTGTACGGCTCCACGTCGCCCAAGGAGCTGCTGGACGCGTCGTCACGGAGCCAGGAGAACGCGCAGGCGCTCAACGGTGATCAGAAGCTGGTCGGCCTCGCGCAGTCGTACGCCTCCTGTCTGAAGCGGGACGGCATCCCCGTCACGACCACGCAACCGACCAGCATCGGGGAGATGGTGAAACTCCAGGCAGCCGCGTCCGCTCCCGCCGGCGTCGGGGGCCCCGCCGCCGCCGCGGAGAACCCCGACGGGACCTCCACGGAATCCATGAGCAAGGAGGAAGCTCTGCCGCTGCTCACCAAGGAGATCGCCCTGGCGATGAAGGACCTGGAGTGCGGCAAGGGCTTCCGGGCCGCCTACTTCCCGAAGTTCTTCAAGAACCCGGGATCCACCGGTGCCGGGTGAACCGTCGTCCCGAGCACCGAGGCGGCGCCGCAAGAGTGAGGGCAGCCGTCCCAGGCAGCTGGGGATCATCGTCGCCTCGGTGGCGCTGGTGGGAGCCGGCGGGTGGTTCGCCGGATCGCGGATGCAGTCGCCGGCCGATGCCGCCGCCGCACGCCAGCCCCCGAAGGCCGGACCGGTCACCGTCGCGGTCGAGCGCCGGTCGCTGACCGCGAGTGTGGTGGCCCAGGGCTCGGTGGAGTTCGCCTCACCGCAGAGCCTGGCCCTGGCCGGGCCCGTCGGCCCCCCGGATTCCGGCTCCGGGGGATCCGGGTCCACCGAAACCGTCGTCCAGCGGGTCACCAAGGCGCCGGTCGCGGGGTCGGAGGTGAAGGAGGGCGACGTGCTGATGCAGGTGAGCGGGCGACCGGTCCTGGTGCTGCGCGGATCCGTACCGATGTATCGCACGCTGGGTCCCGGCACGTCCGGAGACGATGTCAAGCAGCTCGAACGGGCCCTGACCCGGCTCGGGTTCAACCCCGGTGGGGCCACCGGGCAGTACGGGCAGGAGGATGCCGCGGCAGTGAGCCGCTGGTACAAGAGCAAGGGCTTTGTCGCGCAGGAGCCCGGTGTTGCGGACAAGCAGCAGCTGGGAACGCTGGAGGCGGCTGTGACCACCGCGCAGCAGGCCCTCCTCTCGGCCCGAAACCCGGGCGACGACACCGAGGGGTCCGGCAGCGGTACGGACACCAGCAGCGGTACGGACACCAGTGACGAAGCCGGAAAGCTCCAGCTCAAGGCAGCACAGCAGCAGTTGAACGCGGCCAACGACGCGCTCTCCGCCTTCCGGGCCGGCTACGGGACCAAAGTCCCCGCGGGTGAGCTGGTCTTCCTGCCGGATCTGCCGGCCCGGCTGGACAAGGTGGCGGTGAAGACCGGTGACACCCCGTCCGGACCGGTCGGCACGGTGACCAGCTCCAAGGTCGTGGTACAGGCCGTGGTGCAGGCCAGCGACGCCAAGTTGCTCCACAAGGGCATGACAGCGCAGGTGGAGACGCCCGACGGCAAGAAGGTGAAGGGGGAACTCGTGGCACTGGGCGACGATGTGCCGAAGATCGATACGACGGGCGGTCAAACCCAGCAGGGAACAACGAATGACGGGAGCGATGACGCGTCGGCTCCCGTGCCGGTGCAGATCTCCATCCCGTCGGGAGACCTGGCAAAGAACGCCACCGGATCCGCGAAGGTGACGATCAAGGTGGGCTCGTCGGACGGTGACGTGCTGGCCGTGCCCATCGCCGCGCTGCACACATCGGCCGACGGACAGGCCAAGGTGCGGGTCCGACGCGGCGGCAAGGTGGTGGACGTCAAGGTCAAGGCGGGTCTCTCGGCGGAGGGACAGGTGGAGGTCACACCGTCCGGTGATGCCCTGAAGGCGGGCGATCAGGTGGTGATCGGACAGTGACCGGCCTGCCGGCGTCCGCCTCGCCGACATCCGACCCGCCGACATCCGTCATGCCCGACGCGGACACGGTCATCCAACTCGTCTCCGTCGACCGGACCTTCGACTCCGAACCGCCGGTGCACGCCCTGCGGGACGTGAACCTGACCCTCCGGCGCGGCGAGCACCTGTCGATCGTCGGCCCGTCCGGCTCCGGCAAGTCGACGCTGCTCAACACCCTGGGGCTGCTGGACCGCCCCACCTCGGGCGCCTACTGGCTCGACGGGGTGGAGACCAACCGGCTCGGCGACCTGGAGCGCACCTCGCTGCGCGGCGGACGGATCGGGTTCGTCTTCCAGTCCTTCCATCTGCTGCCCTACCGGACGGTGGACGAGAACGTCATGCTCGCCGAGGCCTACCGTCGGCCGCGCCCCGGGCGCGGCCGGGCCGGCCGCCGCACCAGAGCCCAGGAGGCACTGGAACGGGTAGGCCTGGCGCACCGGTCCGGTTTCCGGCCCGACCGGCTCTCCGGTGGTGAGAGGCAGCGGGTGGCGATCGCCCGGGCGCTGATGAGCGAGCCCGCCCTGCTGCTCTGCGACGAACCCACCGGCAACCTCGACAGTGAGAACACCGAGTCCGTGCTCGACCTCTTCGACCAACTGTCCGAACAGGGCATGACCCTGGTCGTGATCACCCACGAGGAGGCGGTCAGCAAGCGGGCCGACCGGCGGGTCAGGATCAACGACGGCCTGCTCACGGAGGAGAGCCGGCTCACGGAGGAGAGCCGATGAGGGCCGCACGGCGCCGCGGCAGGGCCACGGGCATCGAGCGTCCCTGGATGGACTTCAGGGACCTGTGGACCGAGGCGCTGGCAGGGGTACTCGCCCGTCCGACGCGCTCCGCCCTGACCACACTGGGCACGGTTCTGGGCATCACCACCCTGGTCATCACCATCGGGGTCTCGGCCACGGCGGGCAATCAGATCGTCGGCCGGTTCGACGCCCTCACCGCCACTTCGGTCACCGTGGAGGTACCGGGGCCGGCCGGCTCCGTCCCGCTCGTCGACTGGTCGGGGGTGAACGCGGTCGGGCGGCTGGCCGGGGTCGAGTCGGTGGCGGCGATCGCGGACTCCACCGACACCGCGAGCGTCCAGGTACGTGCGAACGACGTGGTCTCCCCGGGGGACGTCACCGACCAGACCATGGCGGTTCTCGCCGCGTCCCCCACGCTGCCCGCCGCGGTGCGCGGCAGGATGACCACCGGGCGTTTCTTCGACGACGGCAACATCGCCCGGCACGACCGAGTGGCGGTGCTCGGCGACCAGGCCGCACGACTCCTCGGCATCAACTCGGTACGGGACTCCCCTGCGGTCTTCCTGAAGGGCCAGGCCTACACCGTGATCGGGATCCTCGGCGACGCCGAGCGGGAACAGCAGCTCTCCACCGGGGTGATCCTGCCGCCCACGACGGCCGAGGACCAGTTGGGCCTGGGAACGGTGACCCGGGTGCTGATCAACACCGCGCTCGGCGCGGCGAAACAGGTCGCCCACCAGGCACCGATCGCGCTGGCCCCCGGCGCCGAGGACGCCCTCGCCGTCACGGCGCCGCCGGACCCGGCCAAGGCACGCAAGGGAGTGCAGGGCGACGTCAACGGCCTGTTCCTGGTACTCGGACTGGTCTCGCTGGTGGTCGGGGCCATCGGCATCGCCAACGTCACACTGGTGACGGTCATGGAGCGGATCGGGGAGATCGGACTGCGCCGCGCCCTCGGCGCCTCGCGACGACAGGTCGCCGGGCAGTTCCTGGTGGAGTCGACGACCATCGGACTCCTCGGCGGCGTCATCGGCGCCGTGCTGGGCATGGTCGTCGTGGTGGCCGTCTCCGCCGTCAGGGACTGGACTCCGGTCCTGGACGTCCGTCTCGCCTTCGGAGCCCCGGTCGCCGGAGCCCTCGTCGGACTCCTGGCAGGTCTCTACCCGTCACTGCGGGCCTCCCGCATGGAACCCGTCGACGCTCTTCGCTCCTAGGAGAGTGCCGGCTGCCGGGACGTGTCCGGCCGGGACCTGTCCGGCCGGCACCTGTCCGGCCGGGCGTGCCGCAGACGGACCGAACCCGGGGCCGGCCGTCGGCGGATTCGTCAGGGACTACGGCGCACCGGCCGCCGCAGGCCCAGCACCCGGTCCTTCAGGGCCGGGAACTGCTCCCTCGTCGTCGCGACCTTCGCGGGGTCGAACTCGACCCGCAGGACCTCCTCGCCCGCTCCCGCCTCCGCCAGCACCTCGCCCCACGGATCGACCACGATCGAGTGACCCGCCTGCGGAACTCCGGCATGCGTCCCGGCCGTTCCACACGCGAGCACGAACGCCTGGTTCTCGACCGCCCGCGCCCGGGCCAGCAGCGTCCAGTGCCCCCGGCGGCGCTCCGGCCAGCCCGCGGGGATCACGAGAGTCTCGGCGCCGGCGTCGACGAGACCGCGGAAGAGTTCGGGGAAACGGAGGTCGTAGCAGGTGGCGAGGCCGACGGTCGTCTCGGGGAGACGGAACGTCACCAGTTCCTCGCCCGCGCCCATCAGCACGGCCTCGCCCTTGTCGAAGCCGAAGCGGTGGATCTTGCGATAGGCGGCGACCGGCTCACCGGAGGGTGAGAAGACGAGAGACGTGTTGTACAGGGGGCCGTCCGGGTCCCGCTCCGGGATCGAGCCCGCGTGCAGCCAGACTCCCGCGTCGCTCGCGGCCTTGGCCATCGCCTCGTACGTCGGCCCCTCCAGGGGCTCGGCCTCGCTGCCGAACTCCTCATAGGCGAACGCGCCGGTCGTCCACAACTCCGGCAGCACCACGAGGTCGGCGGCACCGGCCTGCTCTCTTACCAGCGCGGCGACCCGCACCCGCCGCGATTCGACCGATTCGCCCTCTTCTACGGCGATCTGGATCAGAGAGGCGCGCACAGTACCACCGTCCTGGCATTCGAGTAGTCCACACCGGCCTACGATCGTCACACGAAAGCACTGCCGGGGTGCCTCACAGCAGCGTAACTTAGCGTTTCAAAACACCCGTCGACACCCGCCGACACCCGCCGAGAGCAGCCACCTCCCGCTGGCAACGCCGCCACAACCCACCCGAGTACCGACCGCCGAGGGGTCCCGTTTCCGTGAGTCTGCATCCCACCCTCCAGCCCTACGCCGACGCCTGGACCCACTCCATCGAAGCGATATCCGAGCTGGTGCTGCCGCTGGTCGAGGCGGACTGGAACCGCCGGACGCCGTGCCCGGGCTGGTCGGTACGCGACATCGTGTCGCATGTCATCGGGCTGGACTGCGAGATGTACGGCGACCCGCGCCCCATCCACACCCTCCCGCGCGACCTGTACCACGTCACCAACGACATCCAGCGCTACATGGAGATGCAGGTCGACGTCCGCCGTCACCACACCGCGCCGGAGATGACGTCCGAGCTGGAGTACACGGTCATCCGCCGCAACCGGCAGCTGCGCAACGAGTCGCGCCAGCCCACCCAGGTGGTGCGCGGCCCGCTCGGCACCGAGCTCACGCTCGAGGAGTCCATGCGCGGCCACGCGTTCAACGTGTGGGTGCACGAGCAGGATCTGCGCGCTTCCCTCGGCCGCCCCGGCAACCTCGACTCCCCCGGCGCGCACATCGCCCGCGACACGCTGCTGGCCGCGCTCCCGGCGGTCGTCGCCGAGCGGGCCGGCGCCCCGCGCAGCTCCGCGATCGTCTTCGACGTGCACGGCCCGATCGAGTTCCTGCGCACCATCCGCGTCGACATCAACGGCCGCGGCACCCTGGAGACGGCCCCCGCGCTCGGCCCGGCCGCCGCGTTCACCCTCGACTGGGAGACCTACGTCCGGCTGGCCTGCGGCCGGGTGACGGCGGAGGCGGTCGCGGACCGGGTGAAGGCGGAGGGCGAGCCGGAGCTGACGGCGGCCGTCCTGCGGAACTTCGCGGTCACGAAGTAGGACGCGCTCACCGTGGGGGTGCGGTGGGGAACGGAACGGGCCCGTCGTGACGATCACGACGGGCCCGTTCTCACGTGAGTGCCGGTCAGCCCAGCCTGGCGAAACCGTAGTTCAGCAGCTTCGTCGCGTCCGTGGCGCGCACCGACGCCGACGTGGACGCCAGCACCGTGCCCACGACGGTCTTGCCGTTGCGGGTGGCCGCGAAGACGAGGCAGTACTTCGCCTCGGGGCCGGAGCCCGTCTTCACACCGATGGCGCCGCGGTAGCTGGTCAGCAGCGTGTTGGTGTTCGTCCAGGCCGCCATGGTGCGGGTGGAGCCCGTCTTGGTGATCGTCTTGGCCGTGTACGACTTCTTGGCGACGATCGCGCGGAAGTTCGCGCTCTTCAGCGCGTTCACGGTGAGCTTCGTCAGGTCCTGGGCGGTCGAGTAGTTCGAGCCGTTGCCGATGCCGTCGAACGAGTCGAACTTCGTGTTCTTCATGCCCAGCGACTTCGCCGTGCTGTTCATCTTGCCGATGAACGACTTCACCCGCGCGGCGCGGGTCGTGCCGGTGCCGAACTTGTCGGCCAGCGCGTACGCGGCGTCACAGCCGGACGGCAGCATCAGCCCGTAGAGCAGCTGACGGACGGTGACCTTGTCGCCGACGATGAGCCGGGCCGAGGAGGCGCCCTTCGCCACGATGTAGTCGCTGTAAGCCTTCTGGATGGTGACCTTGGCGTCCAGGTTCAGGTTCGCCTGGGACAGCACGACCTTGGCGGTCATGATCTTCGTGGTGGAACCGGTGGAGAGCTTGGTGGTTCCGGCCTTGTTGTACAGGGCGGCACTGTTCGCGTTGTTCACCACGTAGCCGGCCTTGGCGGCGATCGTGGGCGTTGTGACGGCTTGCGCGGGTGCCGCGGTGAGGGCCCCGGTCGCGAGCACTGCGCCGGCGGTGACGGCAACGGCTGCGGCCCTGCGGACTCGGATGCCCTTGGTGGCGGTTATCAACTTAAATACCCCGATTACGTCGGAATGCCCTTGCTGTGCGGCCGAGTTAGGAGGGGAAAGAAAGAAGAGGCCGCATGCGTGTGACACGTAAGTAGCACACAAGGTTGTGCGCTTGCTGGGCCGAATTTCCGATTACTCACGGAAACTCTTACCCGTCACTCACCGTTGGTCCCAAATTCTGGACCGACCCCCCGATGCGTACGTGTTGTATCTATCCTGTGGGCATGCAGTCCGCCGCCCCGCCCGTCCCCACCGCCACCGCCCCCGCCACTGCTCCCACGCCCGGTCCCACATCCGGTCCCGCACCCGCGTCCGCACCCGCATCCGCATCCGCACCCGTCGCCGCCAAGCAGCCACCCGCCGCCGACCGCGTGTACGCCCACGTCAAACAGGGTGTCCTGGACCGCCGTTACCAGGGCGGCACCCTCCTCACCGAGGGAGAGCTCGCCGAGGCCGTGGGGGTCTCGCGCACTCCGGTGCGGGAGGCGCTGCTGCGGCTGGAGGTGGAAGGGCTGATCAAGCTCTACCCCAAGAAGGGCGCCCTGGTCCTGCCGGTCTCCGCACAGGAGATCGCGGACGTCGTGGAGACCCGGCTGTTGGTCGAGGAGCACGCGGCGCGCAAGGCGGTCCCCGCGCCGGCCGCGCTGATCGAGCGCCTGGAAGAACTGCTCGCCAAGCAGAAGGAGCAGGCCGCGGCCGGCGACCTGGCCGCCGCCGCGGTGACCGACCGCTGCTTCCACGCGGAGATCGTCCGCAGCGGCGGAAACGAGATCCTGTCGAGGCTGTACGACCAACTCCGCGACCGCCAGTTGCGGATGGGCGTCGCGATCATGCACTCGCACCCCGACCGGATCGCCAAGACGCTCACCGAGCACGAGGAGATCCTCTCGGCCCTGCGCGCCGGCGACGCCGAGCGGGCCGTCGAGATCGTGCACCGGCACGTCGACTGGTTCTCCCACCTGGCCCGCGGGGAGGTCCGGTGAGCGCCGGCGCCCGCAGCGTGAACTCCACCCTTCCGGGTGACCCGCCCGGCGGACGGCGCGCGATCGCCGTCTGGGGCATCGGCGTCTCGGTCTACTTCGTCGCGGTCATCTTCCGCACGTCGCTGGGGGTGGCCGGGCTCGACGCCGCCGACCGCTTCCAGGTGAACGCCTCCGCCCTGTCGACCTTCTCGATCCTCCAGCTCCTCGTCTACGCGGGCATGCAGATACCGGTGGGCCTGCTGGTCGACCGGCTCGGCACCAAGAAGGTGCTGACCATCGGCGTCGTGCTGTTCACGGCCGGCCAGCTCGGCTTCGCCTTCTCCCCGTCCTACGGCACGGCCCTCGCCTCACGCGCCCTGCTCGGCTGCGGGGACGCGATGACGTTCATCAGCGTGCTGCGGCTGGGCACCCGGTGGTTCCCGGCGCGCCGCGGACCGCTGGTCGCCCAGTTCGCGGGCCTCGCGGGGATGGCGGGCAACCTGGTCTCCACGCTCGTCCTGGCCCGCCTGCTGCACGGCGTCGGCTGGACGGCCGCCTTCGCGGGCAGCGCGCTCGCGGGAGTGGTGGTCCTGGTCCTTCTGCTGCTCTTCCTGAAGGACCACCCCGAGGGCCACGAGCCCGAGCCGTTCCCGCACCACGGCGCGGCCTACGTGCGCCGGCAGATCGCCGCGTCCTGGCGCGAGCCCGGCACGCGGCTCGGCCTGTGGGTGCACTTCACCACCCAGTTCCCGGCGATGGTGTTCCTGCTCCTGTGGGGGATGCCGTTCCTGGTGGAGGCACAGGGCCTGTCGCGGGCGACGGCCGGCGAACTGCTCACGCTGGTGGTCCTGTGCAACATGGTGGTGGGCCTGGTCTACGGCCAGATCGTCGCCCGCCACCACGAGGCACGGCTCCCGCTGGCCCTGGGCACGGTCGGCGCGACGGCCCTGATGTGGGCGACCACGCTGGTCTACCCCGGCGACCGGGCGCCGATGTGGCTGCTCATCACACTCTGCGCGGTCCTCGGCGCGTGCGGCCCCGCCTCCATGCTCGGCTTCGACTTCGCCCGCCCGGCGAACCCGCCCGAGCGGCAGGGAACCGCCTCCGGCATCACCAACATGGGCGGCTTCGTGGCGTCGATGACGACGCTGTTCGCGGTCGGCGTGCTGCTGGACGCGACCGGCGACAACTACCGGATCGCCTTCTCCTGCGTCTTCGTCCTCCAGGCCCTCGGCGTCAGCCAGATCCTGCGCCTGCGCAGGCGGGCGGCCCGCCGGGAACGGGAACGCCTGGTGGCGAGCAGGGTCGAGACGATCCACGTCCCGGCCCGGACACGGCACGGCTGACGGTCCACGCGGACACAGACACGGCCGCGGACACGGCCGCGGACGGTACGAGGTGACCGTCCGCGGCCGCTGTCGCGGTCGCAGTCGTCGCCGCTACCCCCAGGTGATCAGCTTCTTCGGCTGCTCCAGGATCGCCGCCACGTCCGCCAGCACCTTCGAGCCCAGTTCGCCGTCCACCAGACGGTGGTCGAAGCTCAGCGCCAGTGTGGTCACCTGACGCGGCTTCACCTTGCCCTTGTGGACCCACGGCTGGAGCTTGATCGCGCCGACCGCGAGGATCGCGGACTCGCCGGGGTTGAGGATCGGTGTGCCGGTGTCGACGCCGAAGACGCCGACGTTGGTGATGGTCACCGTGCCGCCCTGCATCGCGGCCGGGGACGTCTTTCCGTCTCTCGCCGTCGACACCAGCTTGCCCAGGGACTCCGCCAGCTGGGGCAGCGTCTTGGCGTGGGCGTCCTTGATGTTCGGGACCAGCAGCCCCCGCGGGGTCGCGGCCGCGATACCCAGGTTGACGTAGTGCTTGACCACGATCTCCTGCGCCGCCTCGTCCCATGAGGCGTTGATCTCCGGGTGGCGTCTGATCGCGACCAGCAGGGCCTTGGCGATGACGAGGAGCGGGTTGACCCTGAGGCCGTGCAGGTCCTTGTCCTGCTTGAGCTCCTCGACCAGCTTCAGCGTGCGCGTCACGTCGATCGTCACGAACTCCGTGACATGCGGCGCGGTGAACGCCGAACCGACCATCGCCGCCGCCGTCGCCTTACGGACGCCCTTGACCGGGATACGGGTCTCTCGCGCCGTGTCGTACGACGCCGACACCGGGGAGGGCGCCACGGGCGCGGCCGTGGGGGCCGTGACCTGCGCCCGCACCGCCTGCGTCACCGCCTCGGCCTGCGGAGCGGCCGGGGCCGCCGCCGCGTGCACGTCCGCACGGGTGATGATGCCGTCCGGGCCGGACGGGGCCACCGTGGCGAGGTCGACGCCCATGTCCTTGGCCAGCTTGCGCACCGGCGGCTTGGCCAGCGGGCGCTCCTGCGCGGCGGGAGCGCTGCCGTGGCCGTTCAGCTCCTTCGGAGCTGTGTCCGGGACCTGCGGGAGCGTGATCTCCGGGCCCTTGCGCGGACGCCGCTTGGTCGAGGACGCGGCCACGCCGTACCCGACGAGCACCGGCTGACGGCCGGCGCCCACGGCCTTCGCCGCCTCGGGCTTCTTCTCCGCGGCCGCCGCACCCACCGGGGCCGCCGGACCGGCAGGGGCCGCCGGCGCCTGCGCGGTGGTCTGCGCCGGTACCTCGGCGACCGGGGTGCCGGACGTGCCCGCCACGGCCACCGCGATGATCGACATGCCCACGTCGACCGTGGTGCCCTCGGGGAAGTGCAGCTCGCGCACCACCCCGTCGTAGGGGATGGGCAGTTCGACGGCGGCCTTGGCCGTCTCGACCTCGCACACCACCTGGCCGTCCGTCACCGTGTCGCCGGGCTGGACGTACCACTTGAGGATCTCGGCCTCGGTGAGCCCCTCGCCCACGTCGGGCATCTTGAACTCGCGTACGGACGCTTCCGTCATCGTCGTCACGACCCTCTCCTCAGTACGCCAGGGCACGGTCGACGGCGTCGAGCACCCGGTCCAGGCCAGGCAGGTACTCCTCCTCCAGGCGCGCCGGCGGGTACGGGGCGTGATAGCCGCCGACCCGCAGGACCGGTGCCTCCAGGTGGTAGAAGCAGCGCTCGGTGATCCGGGCGGCGATCTCCGCGCCCGAGCCGAAGAACACCGGCGCCTCATGGACGACGACCAGGCGTCGGGTCTTCTCGACCGACGCCTGGATCGAGTCGAAGTCCAGCGGGGACACCGAACGCAGGTCCACGACCTCCAGGTTCTTGCCCTCCTCGGCGGCCGCGGCGGCGACCTCCTGGCAGAGCTTCACCATCGGGCCGTAGGCGACGAGGGTCAGATCGGTGCCCTCGCGGACGACCTGGGCCTTGTGCAGCGGGCCGGGGATCGCCTCGGTGTCGACCGCGCCCTTGTCCCAGTAGCGCCGCTTGGGCTCGAAGAAGATCACCGGGTCGTCGCTCTGGATGGCCTGCTGCATCATCCAGTACGCGTCGGACGCGTTGGACGGGGAGACGATCTTCAGGCCCGACACGTGCGCGAAGAGGGCCTCGGGCGACTCCGAGTGGTGCTCGACCGCGCCGATGCCGCCGCCGTAGGGGATGCGGACGACGACCGGGAGCTTGACCTTGCCCAGGGAGCGCGCGTGCATCTTCGCGAGCTGGGTGACGATCTGGTCGTAGGCCGGGAAGACGAAGCCGTCGAACTGGATCTCCACCACCGGGCGGTAGCCGCGCAGGGCCAGTCCGATGGCCGTGCCCACAATGCCCGACTCCGCGAGCGGGGTGTCGATGACACGGCTCTCGCCGAAGTCCTTCTGCAGCCCGTCGGTGACGCGGAAGACGCCACCGAGCTTGCCGACGTCCTCACCCATGATCAGGACCTTGGGGTCCTCCTCCAGAGCGCGGCGCAGCGACTCGTTGATCGCCTTGGCCAGGGCCAGGTTCTTGGACGTCACGCTGTCCGCCATGTCAGTTTCCCCCCTCGTCCGCGAACGACGCCTGGTAGGCGGCGAACTGGGCCCGCTCCTCGTCGACGAGCGCGTGCCCGTCCGCGTACACGTTCTCGAAGATGGCGAAGTGGTCCGGGTCCGGCATGGCACGGACCGCTTCGCGCACTCGTCTGCCCAACGCCTCGCTCTCCGCCTCGAGTTCCGCGAAGAATCCCTCGTCCGTGTGGTTTGAGGCCTCGAGGTGGCGGCGAAGACGCAGGATCGGGTCCTTCGCCTCCCAGGACTCGCGCTCCTCGTCGGCCCGGTACTTCGTCGGATCGTCGGAGGTGGTGTGCGCGCCCATCCGGTACGTGTATGCCTCGACGAGGGTGGGGCCCTCGCCGTTGCGGGCCCGCTCCAGCGCCCACCGGGTGACCGCGAGGCAGGCCAGGACGTCGTTGCCGTCGACGCGGACGCCGGGGAAGCCGTAGCCCTGCGCACGCTGGTAGAGCGGGACGCGGGTCTGCTTCTCGGTGGGCTCGGAGATCGCCCACTGGTTGTTCTGGCAGAAGAACACGACGGGGGCGTTGTAGACCGCGGAGAAGGTGAACGATTCGGCCACGTCGCCCTGGCTGGAGGCGCCGTCGCCGAAGTAGGCGATCACCGCGCTGTCCGCGCCGTCCTTGGCGACGCCCATCGCGTAGCCCGTCGCGTGCAGCGTCTGGGAGCCGATGACGATGGTGTAGAGGTGGAAGTTGTTGCTGTTGGGGTCCCAGCCGCCGTTGTTCACGCCGCGGAACATGCCCAGCAGGTTGGTCGGGTCGACCCCGCGGCACCAGGCGACGCCGTGCTCGCGGTAGGTGGGAAAGACGTAGTCGTCGTCGCGCAGGGCCCGACCGGAGCCGATCTGGGCGGCCTCCTGGCCGAGCAGCGAGGCCCACAGACCCAGTTCGCCCTGGCGCTGCAAGGCGGTGGCCTCGGCGTCGAAACGACGGGTGAGCACCATGTCGCGGTAGAGGCCGCGGAGGTCTTCGGGGGTGACACCGGCGACGTACTGGGCGTACTCGGCGTTCTTGTTGTTCTTGACCCGCTTGCCCTCCGGCGTCAGCAGCTGCACGAGCTCGGGCTCGGCGCTCTTCCTGGCGGCGGTGCGGGTGCGCTCGGTGCCGGTGGCGCCGGCCTTGCCTCCTGCGCTGCGTCGCGGCTTACGCGCGGCAGTGCTCTCCACGGTCACGTGTGTGCTCCTCCGTCGGTCCGGCCCCCGGGGTTGCCGGGTGACCTGAGGGTCCCCCCAGCTCGTTCAGAGCCTGGGGGAGGCTCACCTGTTTCCGACACCCGTGCACGGGGTGGGTGCCACTCGGCCGGAACAGGCGTGACAGGTGCCCCGGCGAGCGCCCTGCAGTCATCACGTTACCCATTGCTCCACATTTCTGTGAAACCCCTCCTGACCTGCGTTTTTGCTTGGATTTCCAAGTAAATCGGCAAAGTCGGGAAGGACCCTGGTCACAGCCTTGCAGGAGGCCGGAGCAACGGCACGTTATCCCGGCCACCCCGGCCACGGGAAGAGTCGGTCTTCGGGCGGGTCGCGGGGGCTCACGGGGCAGCCCGCGGGCCCGAGAAACACCACGCGCGCGCGTGGAGCCCTGTCGTGGGCCCACGCGCGCGCGTGGTGATGGAGCGAGACGGGAGGTGCGGCTGTCAGCCCAGGTTGCCGAGGGTGGTGCTGCCCTGGTCGGTGCCGCTGGAAGTGCCCTCCGTCGTGCCCTCGCTGGTCCCGCCGTCGGTCCCCGGGTCGGGCGACCCCGTGTCCGTCGGGTCGTTCGACGGCTGGGTCGCCGTCTCGTCGCCCGTAGGCTCGCTGCTGGTCGACGGGGAGGGGCTGGACGAGGGCGACCAGGACGGCGTGGGGGACGGCGTCCAGTTCGATCCGGAGCCCGAGCCGCTGCCGTCGTCCGTGTTCTCGTCCGTGGACGTCTCGCTCTCCTCGTCGGTCGGCGAATCGCTGGGCGAGGCCGGGGCCGACGGTGAGGCGGACGGCGACTTCGTGGTCTCGCTGCCGCCGCTGCCGTCCCCCTTGGTGTTCACCGCGAGCGCGACGCCCGCGGCGATGGCGATCACCGCGAAGACCGCGAGGATCCACAGCTTGCCGCGGCCGCTGCCCTTGTTGCCGTGGCCCTCGAAGCCGCCGTCGTCACCGCCGCCGTAACCGACGGGCAGGATCGGCTGCGGGATCTGCGAGGTGGCGGAGCCGTCGGCGCCGTGCGGCAGCACGGTCGTGTGCGCGAAGCCGCCGGGAGGCGTGCCCCGTCCGTCGCGCGCGCCGACCGGGCCGACCGGGCCGACCGGGCCGGTGTTCCAGGTGCCGGTGTGGGCGCCCTGGTCGTACAGCATCTGGAGCCCGTACTGGACGAGACCCCGCATCTCCTCGGCCGTCTGGAACCGGTCGTCGGGGTCCTTGGCCAGCGAGCGCATGACGAGGCCGTCGAGCTCCGGCGGGCACTCGCCGCCCGAGGTCTGCGACGGCGGCACCGGGATGTCCTGCACGTGCTGGTAGACCACCGACAGCGGCGTCTCGCCGGTGAACGGCGGCCGCAGCGCGAGGAGCTCGTACAGCAGACAGCCCGTCGCGTACAGGTCGGAGCGGTGGTCGACGGCCTTGCCGAGCGCCTGCTCCGGGGAGAGGTACTGCGGCGTGCCCATGACCATGCCGGTCTGCGTCATCGTCGTGGACGCGCCGTGCAGGGCGCGCGCGATGCCGAAGTCCATCACCTTGACCGCGCCGTTGTGCGTGATGATCACGTTCGCCGGCTTGATGTCGCGGTGCACGATGCCGTGCTGGTGCGAGTAGGCGAGCGCCTCGAGCACACCGGAGGTGATGATCAGGGCCTGCTCGGGCCCGGGCGCCTCGGCGTTGAGGAGCAGGTCGCGGATGGTGCGTCCCTCGACGATCTCCATCACGATGTACGGCACGCTCTGGCCGCCCACGAAGTCCTCGCCGGAGTCGTACACGGCGACGATCGCATGGTGGTTGAGCCCGGCCACCGACTGGGCCTCACGGGTGAAGCGGGCCTTGGAGGTCGGGTCCTCCGCGAGGTCGGCGCGCAGCAGTTTCACCGCGACGGTGCGCCCGAGACGTACGTCCTCGGCCGCGAACACCTCGGCCATGCCGCCTCGGCCGAGTCTGTGGGTGAGTCGATACCGGCCGTCCCCGACCAACCCGCCGTTGCCCCAGTTCTCCGGCGCATCTGACATACCGCCGCCAGTCGCCTCGGGGTCGGACGGGCCCTGAGCGCGCTGCTGTGCCATCAGTCCTCGCCGTCGTTTCTGCCCGCGGTGCGCGCGGTGTTGTTACGGTCTCCGTCGGCCACGCTACAGCCTCCGCGCAAGCCGCCGGTCCGGGTCGATGCCCGGATCACCGCCCGGGACCGGCCCGGGCGCCGGTCCGGGACGGACCGGCCAGCCGATCCGCACTCCGTGCCGACGTGCAAATTCCGTGTACCGCCCGTACGGCACCTGTAACGCTTCCGCGACGCTTCTTTCTCGTAGGGTCACGGAACGGGCACCGAGCTTGACGTGTCAGTGCCCTGAGGCAGACTTGGCCGGGAATAGCACTTTCGATCAACTACAAGTCAACGGCGCCGAAGGCCTACGGGGGACGCAGAAGATGAGCCAGGACGGCGCGCAGGGCCGGTACGCGGGGCGGGCGCTGGCCGCCGGCCGCTATCAGCTGCGCGACTTGCTCGGCGAGGGCGGCATGGCCTCGGTGCACCTCGCCTACGACGCCGTGCTCGACCGTCAGGTCGCGGTCAAGACCCTGCACACCGAACTCGGCCGCGAGCAGGCCTTCCGCGAGCGCTTCCGCCGCGAGGCCCAGGCCGTGGCCAAGCTCACGCACACCAACATCGTCTCCGTCTTCGACACGGGCGAGGACGAGGTGGAGGGGCTGACGACCCCGTACATCGTCATGGAGTACATCGAGGGCCGCCCGCTCGGCTCGGTGCTCGACGAGGACGTGCGGCAGCAGGGCGCGATGCCCGCCGACAAGGCGCTGAAGATCACCGCGGACGTGCTGGCCGCGCTGGAGATCAGCCACGAGATGGGCCTCGTCCACCGCGACATCAAGCCCGGCAACGTGATGATGACCAAGCGCGGCGTGGTCAAGGTGATGGACTTCGGCATCGCGCGCGCCATGCAGTCCGGCGTCACCTCGATGACGCAGACCGGCATGGTCGTCGGCACCCCGCAGTACCTCTCGCCCGAACAGGCGCTGGGGCGCGGCGTGGACGCCCGGTCCGACCTGTACTCGGTCGGCATCATGCTGTTCCAACTCGTCACCGGGCGGCTGCCCTTCGAGGCGGATTCGCCGCTTGCGATCGCGTACGCGCACGTACAGGAGGAGCCGGTCGCGCCCTCCTCGATCAACCGGGCGCTGCCGCCGGCCGTCGACGCGCTCGTCGCCCGCGCGTTGAAGAAGAACCCGAACGAGCGTTTCCCGACCGCCGTCGCCATGCGCGACGAATGTCTGCGCGTCGCCGCCTCCTTCCAGCCGGCCCCGCCGAGCATCGTCCCCGGCGCGGCCACGTCGAGCGGCGCGGGCGTCGGCTCCGCGGTGTTCCCGCCGGTCGGCCAGAGCACGCCGGCGCCGCCGCACCCGGGCGTCCAGACGCCGTACCAGCCCGCCCCGACCCCGAACCCGTACGGCACGCCGCCGACACCGGCCCCGTCCTACGGCTATCCGCAGCAGGGCGGCTATCCGACGCCCGCTCCGGCGTACGGCCACCAGCAGGGGCCGCACACCCCGCCCGCGTACAACCTCAGCCCGCAGCCGTCGACCACGGTGTCCGGGGGCGGCGGCCGGAAGAACAGCAAGGCGGTGCTGATCGGCTCGGCCGTCGTGGCGGTGGTGGCGGTCGGCGGCCTCATCTCCGCCCTCATGATCAACGGCGGCAGCGACGACGCCAAGGGCGGTACGACCAGCTCCTCGCCGTCGGCGACGAAGGCGGCGGACTACCGCGGGCCGGACGCCTCGAAGACCATCGATTCGACGGAGTGCTCCGAGCCGCGGGAGTCGTACAACGACCCGGACAAGATCCAGGTGCCGAACTTCAAGTTCAAGTACATCGCCTCGGTCAAGGAGTGCTTCCAGGCCGCGGGCTGGCCGTACAAGATCACGAAGGTGGACGAGAACACCTACGGCGACGGCGCGGTCATGGACCAGTTCCCCTCCGCCGGGACGGACGTCGACCCGGAGGAGATGCCCGAGATCGAGCTCAAGGTGTCCTCGGGCAACCCGGCGTCCTGACCGCGGGCACTCGGACATGTCGTCGGACACTCGACGGACATGTCGTCGGACACTCGACGGACATGTCGTCGGACACTCGACGGACATGTCGTCGGACACTCGACGGACATGTCGTCGGACATGTTGAAGGGGCCCGGCGTTTCGGACGCCGGGCCCCTTTGGCTTGGTCGCTCCCGTGGGTTCTACAGGTACGGGCCGCCCGAGCGGCCGCCCGTGCGCGGGTCGTCGGCGCCCTCGTGGCCGACGCCCGGCGGCAGCGCGCGGCGCATCTGCTCCAACTGGGCCCGCGCGGCCATCTGCTGGGCGAAGAGCGTGGTCTGGATGCCGTGGAAGAGGCCCTCCAGCCAGCCGACCAACTGGGCCTGCGCGATGCGCAGTTCCGCGTCGCTCGGAGTCGAGTCCTCGTTGAACGGGAGCGACAGCCGCTCCAGCTCCTCGACCAGCTCCGGCGCCAGGCCGTCCTCCAGTTCCTTCACCGAGCTCGAGTGGATCTCCTTCAACCGGACCCGGCTCGCCTCGTCCAGGGGAGCCGCGCGCACCTCCTCGAGCAGCTGCTTGATCATGCTGCCGATCCGCATGACCTTCGCCGGTTGCTCGACCATGTCGGTCACCGGGATCTCACGGGAGTCCTCGTCAGCGTCGACGCCGCCGAGCGCCATGCCGTCCTGACCTACGACCAGGATCTTCTGGGCGTTCTCCGGCGACCTTTCGTTCCTCGGCATCTCCATGCCGCCATTCTCTCGCACGTCCCCACCTCATCACTCTGGTGCCCCCCTCGAAAGCTGATCCACTGTTTCCGTTCGGCGGAGTCCGGAATGCGGTGACAGTTCCCTGATGTGAGGCTTATTGCGTCTTTTCTTGGCTACCGGGCACCGGGAGGGGGTCACGACCGTGACTCCATGGCAGCGGGTGAAATGCGCGACACGGCTGTGCGTGGGGGTGGGCGTGGTCGCGACGAGCGCGGCGGGCGCGATCGCGCTGCCGTCCGGGAGTGCGAGCGCCACGCCGTACGCGGCCGTGTCGACGTACGCCCGCCCCGCTCCCCTGTCCACTTCCGCCTCGGCTTCCGCCTCCCCCGAGCCCGACCGGGCCGGCAGCCGGGCGGGCGAGGGCCGGGCGCGGCCCGGACGGGTGGACGACGGGGGAGAGGACATGGAGACGGAGAACTCGGAGGACTCGGAGGCCGTGGACCCGGCGGGGGAGGATCCGGACGCGAGCGGCGACGCGGAGGCCGACGACACCGACGCGTCCGCGTCACCGGCCGCCGTCGCCTCGGCGGCCTCGGACGCGCCGCAGGACGCCGTGCGGCAGGCGGCCACACAGGGTGAACGGGCCGACGGACCCGTGCTGCAGATCCTGCCGCTCGGCAGCGGCCTCGTCCTCATCGGCCTCGGCATCGCCCTCGCCCTGGCCGCACTGCGCCTGCGCCGCTCCTAGGACCTGTCCTGGTGCCCGTGCTGGGCCGTGAGCAGGACCTTGCCGATGTGGCCGCTGTCCTCGACGACCCGGTGGGCGGCGGCCGCGTCGCTCATCGGGAGTTCGCGGTCGACGACAGGCCGTACCCGACCCGCGGCGATCAGGGGCCAGACGTGCTCACGGACCGCCGCCACGATGGCCGCCTTCTCCTCCAGCGGGCGGGCCCGCAGCGAGGCCGCGCTGATGGCGGCACGCTTGCCGAGGAGCGCGGCGATGTTGAGCTCTGCCTTGATGCCGCCCTGCATGCCGATGATCGCGAGCCGGCCGTTGACGGCGAGGGCCTGGACGTTGCGGTCCAGGTACTGCGCGCCCATGTTGTCGAGGATGACGTCGGCGCCGGCGCCGCCGGTGGCCTGCCGGACCTCTGCGACGAAGTCCTGCTCCCGGTAGTTGATCAGGATGTCCGCGCCCAGCTCGGCGCACCGCTCCAGCTTCTCCTTGGTGCCGGCGGTGACGGCGACCCGCGCGCCGGCGGCCTTGGCCAGCTGGATCGCCATGGTGCCGATGCCGCTGGAGCCGCCGTGCACCAGCAACGTCTCACCGGGACGGAGATGGGCGATCATGAAGACGTTCGACCAGACCGTGCTGGTCACCTCGGGCAGCGCGGCGGCCCGCGTGAGGTCGACGCCCTCGGGCACGGGCAGCAGCTGACCGGCCGGGACGGCGACCTTCTCGGCGTATCCGCCGCCCGCCAGCAGCGCGCACACCTCGTCGCCGACCGTCCAGCCGGAGACGCCGGGGCCGATCTCGGCGATCCGGCCGGAGCACTCCAGACCGGGGTAGCGGGAGGCGCCGGGCGGCGGGTCGTAGAAGCCCTGCCGCTGCAGGATGTCCGCGCGGTTCACGGCCCCGGCCACCACCTCGACCAGGACCTCGCCGGCGCCGGGTACGGGATCGGGGACCTCGTCCCACACCAGCGCCTCGGGACCACCAGGTTCGGGAATCGTGATCGCATGCATGAGGGGGACGCTACTCCTCGTCGCGCCGCCGCCGACCGCGGGTCCGCGCCGAAAAAAGGATGCGATCACCGATGAGTTCCGGCAAGGGTAAAGGTCTCCCCATGCGTAACCCACGTGCGCGGAAGGACACCCCATCATGAGCCAGCACACGTCCGGCCTGGCCATCGAGACCGCGGGACTGGTGAAGACGTTCGGTGAGACCCGGGCCGTCGACGGCGTCGACCTCGCCGTCCCGGCCGGCACGGTCTACGGCGTCCTCGGCCCCAACGGCGCCGGCAAGACGACGACCGTGAAAATGCTCGCCACCCTGCTGCGGCCCGACGCCGGCGAGGCGCACATCTTCGGCCACGACGTCGTGCGCGAGGCCGACGAGGTCCGTGGCCGCGTCAGCCTCACCGGCCAGTACGCCTCTGTGGACGAGGACCTCACCGGCACGGAGAACCTGGTCCTGCTGGGCCGCCTCCTCGGCCACGACAAGAAGGCCGCGCGGGTACGTTCCGGGCAGCTGCTGGAGGCCTTCGGACTGACGGAGGCCGGCGGGAAGCAGGTCAAGCACTACTCGGGCGGCATGCGACGCCGTATCGACATCGCCGCGTCCATCCTCAACACCCCCGACCTGCTCTTCCTCGACGAGCCGACCACCGGGCTCGATCCGCGCAGCCGCAACCAGGTGTGGGACATCGTGCGCGCGGTCGTCGCCCAGGGCACCACCGTGCTGCTGACCACGCAGTATCTGGACGAGGCCGACCAGCTGGCGTCCCGGATCGCCGTCATCGACCGCGGCCGGGTGATCGCCGAGGGCACGAAGGGCGAGCTGAAGGCGTCCGTCGGCGCCGGCTCCGTCCACCTGCGGCTGCGGGACGCGGAGCAGCGGCCCGCGGCGGCCGAGGTGCTGCGGCGGACCCTGGACGCGACGGTCCAGCTGGAACCCGACCCGGTCGCCCTCACGGCCCGCGTCGGTACGGCGACCAGCGGCATCGCCGCCGAGCAGGCCGCCCGGGCGCTCGGCGAACTGGCCCGCTCGGGAGTCGTCGTCGACAACTTCTCGCTGGGGCAGCCCAGCCTGGACGAGGTGTTCCTCGCCCTCACCGGACACGACACGCATCGCCCGAAGGACGAGGTGGCGGCATGAGCACCACGACGACCACGGAAGCACAGGACCTGGCCCCCGTCCGCACCGAGTCGCTCGCCGCACTGCTGATCGCCGGGGAGCGACCGCCGCGGCCGAGCGCGTGGTCGGCCTCCCTGACCTTCGGCTGGCGGGCGATCCTCAAGATCAAACACGTGCCGGAGCAGCTCTTCGACGTCACCGCGTTCCCGATCATGATGGTGCTGATGTACACGTACCTGTTCGGGGGCGCTCTGGCAGGTTCCCCGGAGGAGTACATCCAGTTCCTGCTGCCGGGCATCCTGGTGATGTCGGTCGTGATGATCACGATGTACACGGGCGTCTCGGTGAACACGGACATCGAGAAGGGCGTCTTCGACCGCTTCCGGTCGCTGCCGATCTGGCGGCCCTCGACCATGGTCGGCTATCTGCTCGGCGACGCCCTGCGCTACACCATCGCGTCCGTCGTGATGCTCACCGTGGGCATGCTGCTCGGCTACCGGCCGGACGGCGGGTTCGCGGGCGTCGTCGCCGGGATCGCCCTGCTGATCGTCTTTTCGTTCGCGTTCTCGTGGATCTGGACGATGTTCGGGCTGCTGCTGCGCACCGAGAAGTCGGTGATGGGCGTCAGCATGATGGTGATCTTCCCGCTCACCTTCCTGTCCAACGTGTTCGTCGACCCGAGCACCATGCCGGGCTGGCTGCAGGCCTTCGTCAACAACAGCCCGGTGAGCCATCTGGCGTCGGCGGTGCGGGGGTTGATGGCCGGCGACTGGCCGGCTGCCGAGGTCGCCTGGTCGCTGGGCTGGTCGGCACTGTTCGTGCTGGTCTTCGGGCCGGTGACGATGCGGCTCTACAACCGCAAGTAGCAGGTGGGAACGTTCAGGCCGGCGGAAGGGGCGGGACACCGGGCATGCCGGGTGCCCCGAGGGTGGGCCGTGTGCTCGGCGGGCCCACCCGCACGATCGTGACCAGCCGGTCCGTCGCCTCCAGCACGCCGATCGCCGGGTCGTCGTAGGCGAGGACGCGGTGCCCCCGGACGACGCTCACCACCAGGTCGACCGTCTCGCGCGGGCCACGGCCCGTCTCGGCCTTGGTGACGGGCCGTTCGACGAGGTCTAGCCCGTCGCCCTGCTGGATGAGGTCCTCCATGACCTTGCCCGCCGCCGGGCTGAGCACGGACAGGCCCAGGAGCCGGCCGGCCGCGCCGGCGCTGGTGATGACCTCGTCTGCGCCGGACTGCTTGAGCAGCGGCGCGTTCTCCTCCTCGCGCACCGCCGCCACGATCTTCGCCCCGGGGTTGAGCTGGCGGGCCGTCAACGCCACCAGGACGGCCGTGTCGTCGCGCTCGGTCGCGATGACGATCCGCCCCGCCCGCTGCACCTCGGCCCGCCGCAGCACATCACTGCGCGTCGCGTCCCCGACCACGCCCTCGTAGCCCTCGGCCGTCGCCGCGTCGACGACCTTCGCGCTCGGGTCGATCACCACGACCTGCTCCTTGCGCAGGCCCGAGGTGCAGGCCGTCCGGATCGCAGACCGCCCCTTCGTGCCGAAGCCGACGACGACAGTGTGGTCACGCAAGGGGACCCTCCAGGATCATGGACAGTTGGGGGCTCATGGAGACGTGTTGCTTCATGACGGGCACCGACCCGCCGGGAACCATGGTGCCCGCCGATCGAATGACCACCACAGGGGGCACACGATGAAGGACCAGGAACGACACCACGCCGGTCCGGCCCGGCTCTCCCTCTTCCGGTCCCTCTGGTACCGCTCGCGCAGCGAGGCCCGGGACGACGCCGAAGCCGGCCGCTCCATCACGATGCCCGTGCACATCAGTGTGCCCCCGCTCCAGCAGGTGCTGCGGCGCCTCGCCATGGGCCTGCTGGTGCTGGCCGTCACCACCCTGATCGTCTACGCCGACCACGACGGGTACAACGACAACTCGGACGGCTCCGTCGGCCTCCTCGACGCCGCCTACTACGCCACCGTCACCCTCTCGACCACCGGCTACGGCGACATCACCCCGGTCAGCGACATGGCCCGGCTCGTCAACATCCTCGTCATCACGCCGCTGCGCGTGCTGTTCCTGATCATCCTGGTCGGCACCACCCTGGAGGTGCTCACCGAGCGCACCCGCCAGCAGGTCCGCATCCACCGCTGGCGGGCCCGCACCAGCGACCACATCGTGGTCGTCGGATACGGCACGAAGGGCCGGCACGCCGTGCAGACCCTCGTCGGACAGGGCATCCCGAAGGATCGGATCGTGATCGTGGACGCACAGCGGAAGTCCGCGAACATGGCCGGCGACGACGGGCTGGTGGCGGTGACCGGGGACGCCACCCGCTCGGAGACGCTCCTCAAGGCCGAAGTCCAGAACGCCTCCCGGGTGATCGTCGCCCCGCAGCGCGACGACACGGCAGCCCTGGTCACCCTCACCGCCCGCCAGCTGAACCGGCGCGCCACGATCGTGGCCGCCGCCCGGGAGGACGAGAACGTGCCGCTGCTCAAGCAGAGCGGCGCGGACACCGTGATCACCAGCTCCAGCTCCGCCGGCCGACTGCTCGGCGTCTCGATGGTCAGCCCGACCGTGGCCAGGACCCTGGAGGACCTGATGACCCTCGGCAGCGGCCTGGACCTCATCGAGCGCCCGATCACCAAGGCGGAGACGGGAAAGGAGCCCAGGGCCTGCGCGGACCTCGTCGTCGCCGTCGTCCGGGGCAAGGAACTGCTGGACTACGCCGATCCCCGGCTCACCAGCCTGCAGCCGGGAGATCATGTGATCACGGTCAGCCGGGCCGTTCCGCCCGCCGACCAGACATGACCCTGTTTCACGTGAAACACCGCCTGTTTCAAGGGGTGTCGAGCACCCGATTCAAGCGGTGTTTCACGTGAAACACGACGCGTCTTTCACGATGCGTCTTCGCGGTGCGTGTTTCACGTGAAACAGGTGCCGATCCCGGCGGTCGTCCACGGCAGGTCGAGGAGTTCGGCCTCCTGACCCGCCCGCGCACCGCCCGGCGGGACGACGGCGAGGGCGTCGGCGGCCGCGATGCCCCGAAGCATGGCCGGGCCGTTGTAGTGCAGCGGCCCGGCATGGTCACCCCGCAGGACGACCGGGACGAGCCGTGTGTCGTGAGGGTGCCCGTGCACAGTCTCCCGCAGCGGCAGGGCGTACGACTCGGGGGCCGACCGGGCGGCGAGCGTGCGCAGCAGGGGCTCGGCGAGGGTGAGCAGCCCGGAGACGGCCGCCAGTGGATTGCCGGGCAGACCCACGAGGTGCTGATCGTCCTTGATGCGGGCCAGCAGCATGGGGTGACCGGGACGCACCTTGACGCCGTCGACGAGGAGTTCGGCGCCGATACGGCGCAGCGTGGGGTGCACATGGTCGACCGGGCCGGAGGCAGTGCCCCCGGTGGTGACGATCAGGTCGGCGCCGGAAGACGTGACGGCCTTGTGCAGGACCTTCGCGTCGTCACCGAGCCTGCGGACGGCGATGACCTCGGCGCCCAGCGCCCGCAGCCACGGGGGCAGCATCGGGCCGAGCGCGTCCCGGATGAGGCCGTCGTGCGGGCGGCCCTCGGTGAGCAGTTCGTCACCCAGGACGAGCACCTCGACCCGGGGCCGGGGAACGACGGCCAGCGTGTCGTACCCGGCGGCCGCGGCCAGGCCGAGGACGGCCGGGGTCACCACGGCCCCGGCGAGCAGCAACTGGTCGCCGGAGCGGCACTCCTGGCCCCGCGGCCGGATGTCCTGGCCGTGCTGCATCTCGCAGGTCGGGTGCAGTCGGCCGTTGTCGTCGGTGCGGCCGTGCTCGCTGCGCAGCACGGCGGTGGTGTCCGGGGGGATCCGGGCGCCCGTGGCGATCCGGACGGCCTCGCCGTCGGCGAGCGGCTCGTGCGCCGCGCTCCCGGCCAGCACGCCCTCGTCCCGCACGTGCCAGGGGCCGGGGCCTGCGACCGCCCATCCGTCCATCGCCGAGGTGTCGAAGGAGGGCAGGTCGGTGAGGGCGGTCAGCGGGGCGGCCAGGACGAGGCCGAGGGCGTCGTCGAGGGTGACGGAGACGGGAGCACGACGAGCGGCGGCCGACCGCGCGGCTCGGGCGGCGATCTTCCGGGCCTCGGGCCAAGGGGTGGCCCGGTGACGATGCCGGTCGTCGGTGGCGGCGGCCCGGTGCCCGGCCTCCGGGACTCGGGAGGCCGGAGTGCCGGTGCCATTGCCGTCGCGCTGCGCGGGGCCGTTGCCGTCCTTCACGAGAGCGAGCGCCTCCTCGACGTCGAGATCCTCGGCGTCCAGGCCCTGCCGGGTGCCGCGGGGCGTCATCCGGCGTCCGGACCGGAGCCGTCGGCCTTCTCCTGCCCGGCCTTGTCCTGCCCGGCCTTCTCCTGCTGGGCCTTCTCCTGCTCCGCCTTCTCCTGTTCGGCCTCCTCCGCCCAGCGCAGCGCCAGCGCGGCGGCCTTGCGGGCGGCCTCGGCGACGGCCTCGGGGCCGCCCTGGGCCTGCGCGGCCGCATAGCCCACCAGGAAGGTGGTCAGCGGGGCCGCGGGCCGGGCCACCCCGTGGGCGGCGTCGCGGGCAACGTCGAGGAGGAGGCCGGTGTCGACATCGAGGTCGATGCCCAGCTCGTCCTTGACTGCGGAAATCCATTCATCCAACACGTGGCCATGCTCCCTGATACGTGCCCTGGCGGTGGCGATGTCGTCCCAGGTGTCGCAGTCGAAGGACCCGACCGGGTCGGGGACGCGGGTGAGGTCGAGCCCGGCGGTCAGCCGGCGCAGGGGCAGCCCGTCGAGGCCGCCCCGGTCTGCGGTGAGCGCCGCCAGTTCGCGGCGCAGTGCGGCGGTACGGTACGCGGCGACGAGCGGCTGGTCGCGGCCGTCCGCGTCGGTGAGCAGCGCCCCCTCGGCCGCGTCGGCGCGCAGGGTGGTCAGCAGCCGCCGTACGGTGCCTGCCGCGAGGAACGGCAGATCGGCGGAGAGGACGAGGACGTCGTCCGCCGTGGTGTGACGCAGCCCCGCCTCGAGCGCGGCGACGGGGCCCCTGCCGGGCGGGTCCTCGCGCGCCCAGCGCACGGAGCGGGCGGTGCGGCGGGGGTCGGCGACGACGACGGTGGTCCGCGCGTCGGCGCACGCGCCCAGCACCCGGTCCAACAGTGCCCGCCCGCCCACCCGCACGCCCGGCTTGTCGGCGCCGCCGAGCCGACGGGCACCGCCACCGGCGAGCACGACGGCGTCGTAGGCGGCTTCGTGCTCGCCGACGGCGGCGGGCTCGTTCGAGGTCACCCCCCGAGTATGCGGTCCGTCCCGGGGATGCGTGCCCCCTGGATCACGGCGAACGCGGAAGCCCGCCCGGGTTCACAGCGTGCGCAGCAGCACCGCAGGCTGCTCCACGCAGTCCGCGACGTGGCGCAGGAAGCCGCCCGCCGTGCCGCCGTCGCACACCCGGTGGTCGAAGGTCAGCGACAGCTGGACGACCTGGCGCACCGCGAGCTCGCCCTCGTGCACCCATGGCTTGGGCACGATGCGGCCGACGCCGAGCATGGCCGCCTCGGGGTGGTTGATGATCGGCGTGGAGCCGTCGACGCCGAACACCCCGTAGTTGTTCAGCGTGAAGGTGCCGCCGGTCAGCTCTCCCGGGGTGAGGCGTCCTTCGCGGCCGGCCTCGGTGAGCCGGGCCAGCTCCGCGGTGAGGCCCTCCGCGTCCCGGGCGTGCGCGTCACGGACGACGGGCACGACGAGCCCCCGCTCGGTCTGCGCGGCGAAGCCGAGGTGGACGTGGTCGAACTGGACGACCTCCCGGGCGGACATGTCGACGCTCGAGTTGAGCTCCGGGAACCGGGCCAGGGCCGCGGTGCAGATACGGGCCAGCAGCGCGAGGAGGGAGATCTTCGGCCCGCCCGTCGCGTTCATGGCGGCCCGGGCACGCATCAGCTCGGTCGCGTCGGCGTCCACCCAGCAGGTCGCGTCCGGAATCTCGCGCCGGCTGCGGGAGAGCTTGTCGGCAGCGACGCCTCGGACGCCCTTGAGCGGGATCCGGCGGCCTCCGGTGAGCGCGGAGGAAGAAGAAGCGGCGACGGGAGGGGAGGGGGCCGCAGAGACGGAGGTCGAGGAGGCAGAGGTCGAGGAGGCAGAGGTCGAGGAGGCCTGGTCGAGGGCAGTGCCCGCCCGCAGCGCGTTCTCGACGTCCGCGCGCAGGATCAGCCCGTCACGGCCGGTGCCCGTGAGGTCCCGCAGGTCCAGGCCGTTCTCGCGGGCGAGGCGACGGACGAGCGGGGAGATCACCGCGACGGGCCCGTCGGCGGCGACCGAAGTCACCGCTGCTGTCGAAGCCGCCGGAGCCGCCGGAGTCGTCGAAGCCACCGGAGCCGTCGGCCGCTGCACCCGGCGCCTGCGCGCGGGAGCCTCCGCCGTGCCGTACCCGACCAGCACGTTGCCCGAGCCGGAACCCGAGGCGGAACCCGAGCCCTCGGCCGAGGCCGGGGGCTCGGCCGTGCCGGCCGGGCCGAGCGCGTCGCCGGAGGCGGGCTCGCCGACCGCGACCGTGATCAGCGGGGCACCCACGGGCAGCTCCGTGCTCTCCTCGCCGAAGCGGGCGGTGACCACGCCGCCGTAGGGGCAGGGCACCTCGACCATCGCCTTGGCCGTCTCGACCTCGACGACCGGCTGGTCCACGGCGACGACATCGCCGACCTGGACCAGCCAGCGCACGATCACCGCCTCGGTGAGCCCCTCGCCGAGGTCGGGCAGTTTGAACTCCAGCACCTGTGCCATCAGTTGTCGGCCTCCCACTGCAACCGTGCCACCGCGTCCAGGATCCGGTCCACGCCGGGCAGGTGGTGGCGCTCCAGCATCGGCGGCGGGTACGGGAGGTCGAACCCGGCGACGCGCAGCACCGGCGCCTCCAGGTGGTGGAAGCAGCGCTCCGTGACGCGGGCCGCGATCTCCCCTCCCGGGCCGCCGAAGGAGCCCGACTCATGGACGACGACCGCACGACCCGTCCGCCGTACCGAGGCGCAGACCGTGTCGTCGTCGAACGGCACCAGGGAACGCAGGTCGACGACTTCGAGGTCCCAGCCCTCGGCGCGTGCCGCCTCGGCGCGTGCCGCCTCGGCGGCTTCGAGGCAGACCGGCACCGACGGCCCGTACGTGATCAGTGTGGCGCTCCGCCCCGGGCGCCGCACCACCGCGCGGCCTATCGGTTCAACGGTCTCCGGGTCCTCGGGGTTCCAGGAGTCCTTGGACCAGTACAGACGCTTGGGTTCGAGGAAGACGACCGGGTCGTCGGAGGCGATGGCGGCACGCAGCAGGCCGTAGGCGTCGGCGACCGTGGCGGGCGCGACGACATGGAGGCCCGGGGTCGCCATGTAGTAGGCCTCGGACGAGTCGCTGTGGTGCTCGACGCCGCCGATGCCGCCGCCGTAGGGCACGCGGACGGTGATCGGCAGCGGCATCCGGCCGCGGGTGCGGTTGCGCATCCGGGCGACATGGCTGACGAGCTGCTCGAACGCCGGGTAGGCGAAGGCGTCGAACTGCATCTCGACGACCGGGCGCAGGCCGTACATGGCCATGCCGACGGCGGTGCCGAGGATGCCGGCCTCGGCGAGCGGGGTGTCCGTGCAGCGGGCCTCGCCGAACTCCGCGGCGAGTCCGTCGGTGACCCGGAAGACGCCCCCGAGGGTGCCCACGTCCTCGCCCAGGACGTGTACGGACGGATCGGCGGCCATCGCGTCCCGCAGCGCGCGCGTGAGGGCCTGCGCCATGGTGGCGGGCTTGAGGGCGACGGTCGTCATCGGTGCGCGCCTTCCTGTTCCGCCTCGAGCTCCGCGCGCAGCAGTGCCTGCTGCGCGCGCAGTTGGGGGGTGGGTTCGGCGTACACGTGCGAGAACAGGTCCATGGGGTCGAGGACGGGGTCCTGGTTCATCCGGGCGCGCAGGTCCGCGGCCATCGCCTCGGCGGCGTCCCGCGCGGATCTCCGCACGTCATCGTCGAGCAGTCCGCGCGCGGTCAGTTCGCGTTCCAGCAGCTCGATCGGATCGTGCGCGCGCCAGGTCTCGACCTCGGCGTCGCCGCGGTAGCGGGTGGCGTCGTCGGCGTTGGTGTGGGCCTCGATGCGGTAGGTGATGGCCTCGACGAGGGTCGGGCCGCCGCCCTCGCGCGCGCGGCGGACGGCGTCGGCCAGCACCTCGTGCACGGCGGCCGCGTCGTTGCCGTCGACCAGGCGGCCCGGCATGCCGTACCCGACGGCCTTGTGGGCCAGCGAGGGGGCGGCGGTCTGCTTGGCGAGCGGGACGGAGATCGCGAAGCCGTTGTTCTGCACGAAGAAGACGACCGGCGCCTGCCAGACGGCGGCGAAGTTCAGCGCCTCGTGGAAGTCGCCCTCGCTGGTGCCGCCGTCGCCGACCATGGCGAGCGCGACCACGTCGTCGCCCTTGAGCCGGGCGGCGTGCGCGAGGCCGACGGCGTGCGGGAGCTGGGTGGCGAGCGGGGTGCACAGGGGCGCGACCCGGTGCTCGTAGGGGTCGTAGCCGGTGTGGCGGTCGCCGCGCAGCAGGGTGAGCGCCTCGACGGGGTCCACGCCGCGTGCGACGACGGCGAGGGTGTCGCGGTAGCTGGGGAAGAGCCAGTCCCGCTCCTGGAGGACGAGCGCGGCGGCGATCTCGCAGGCCTCCTGGCCGGTGCTGGAGGGGTAGACGGCGAGTCTGCCCTGCTTGGTGAGGGCGGTGGCCTGGACGTTGTAGCGCCGGCCGCGCACCAGCTGGGCGTAGAGCCGGCGCAGCAGCTCCGGGTCGGCCTGCGCGGCCGCGTCGGTGCCGAGGACGCGGTACGGCTCCGCGTCGGGCAACAGCGGCGCGGGGTCGGTACGGGGCTGCCAGGCGGGCGGCGGCGTGGGCCGGTACGTGCCCCGCTGCTCCATGACCGTCATGACGGCACCTCCTCGTGGGAGCGGCTACGGGAGACGCGTCGGCTGTGACGCGCCTCACCTACCGATTGTTCGGTCGTCGGCACATTTTGGCTACAGGCCCCCTCAGGCTGTGGACAAACGGTTCTCCACAGCCTGAGATGGACGCAGTACGTCCATGACAGGAAGGTGGGGGGACATGGCACCTGAACAAATGGTCGAAGGGCCGGAGCCCGGTGCCACGCTTCCCGCGCACAGCCCACAGCCGAGCGCTCCACCGCCGAGCCCTCCACCGCCGAGCGGCCCGCAGTCGAGCGGCCCGCAGCGGACGGGCAGTGCCCCGTTGCCGCCGCCGCGCCCGCTGGACGCCATCGATCAGGACATCCTCCAGATGCTCCAGGCGGACGGCCGTGCCTCGATACGGTCGGTCGCCGAACGCGTCCACGTCTCGCGCGCAAACGCTTACGCGCGGATCAACCGCCTCATCGAGGACGGCGTCATCCGCGGCTTCGGCGCCCGGGTCGACCACGAACGCGCGGGCCAGGGTACGAGCGCCTACATCACGCTGAAGATCGTCCAGAACTCCTGGCGGACGGTGCGCGAACAGCTCACGCAGCTGCCCGGCGCCTCCCACATCGCCCTCGTCGGGGGCGATTTCGACGTGCTGCTCCTGGTGCACACGCCCGACAACAGAGCGCTGCGCGAGGTCGTGCTGACCCGCCTCCAGGCGATCCCGGAGGTGCTCAGCACGCGCACGCTGCTGGTGTTCGAGGAGGAGGACCTGGAGCCGCAGGGCTGAGCCCTCCGAGCCCCACTGCCTGTCCCTGCCCCGGACAGGCCCTAGGGGGCCGTCCGCAGCCCCTCGAAGACCAGCCGCACCACCGCGTCGGCCACCTCGCTCTCGACCATGCCCCGGCCGCCCGGCCGGTACCACTCGACGATCGAGTTGATCATTCCGAAGACCAGCCGTGTCGCGAGCCGCACGTCCACGTCGCCGCGTATGTCCCCGTCGGCGGCGGCCGCCTGGAGCAGCTCGGCGACCCGGTGGTCGAAGTCGCGGCGCCGCTCCAGGGCCCAGCGCTCCGTGTCGGTGTTGCCGCGCACGCGCAGCAGCAGCGTGACGTAGGGCAGTTCGCCGATGAGCACCTCGACCATGCGCCGTACGACGTACTCCAGGCGCTGCGAGGCGTGCCCCACGCGCGCGTGCTCCTCGTCGAGGATCCCGAAGAGGCCGTCCAGGGCCCGGCTGACGGCCCGCCGCAGCAGTTCCTCCTTGCCGGCGACATGGTGGTAGATCGACGACTTGGAGATGCCGGCGGCCTTGGAGAGGTGCTCCATGGAGGTGCCGTCGTAGCCGCGCTCGTTGAAGATCTGGACGGCGACCGAGAGCAGGGTCTCCGGGGTGTAGGTGTCGCGCTTGGCGGTGGTCACGAGGCGCCCTCCCGCTTCTCGGTGGCGTAGGAGTGCCGGTAGAGCGCGAGGGACGGCGCGTAGCGGCCGGAGGGGTCGCGGTCGTGCAGGTCGTCCAGGAGGGCGCAGGCCCAGGTGCGCCCGAGCCTGCGGCTCCACTCGAAGGGGCCCAGGGGGTAGTTCACGCCCAGGCGCATCGCGGTGTCGATGTCCTCCTCGGTGGCCACGCCCTTGGCGACGGCGTCGTGCGCGAGGTCGACGATCCGCGCGACCGTACGGGCGACGATCATGCCGGGCACGTCGCCGATGACGCTGACGTCCTTGCCGAGCGCCTGGAACAGGCCGATCGCCTCGGACATGGTCTGCGTGGAGGTGTCCTGGGAGGCGGACAGGGCGATGCGGGTGGCCTTGCGGTAGTCGAGGGCGAGGTCGAAGTAGACGACGTCCCGGAACTCCACGGAGGTCTGGCCGTCGGCGAGCGCGAGCTGGCCTCCGCCGGGCAGCACCAGGCGGGTGCCGTGGTCCTCTTCCTCCTCGCGGACCTGGACGCCCGCCTCGCGGATCAGCGCGAGCAGCTCCGACGCGGGGCCCAGGTTGCCCTCGGCGACGACGTACGCGGGCGGCTGGGCCCGCTCCGCGGTGTGCGGCTCGGCGGGCTCGGCGTCCTCGCGGTAGTCGTACCAGCCCTGGCCGGACTTGCGGCCGAGGCGGCCCGACTCGACCAGGCGGCGCTGGGCGAGCGAGGGCGTGAACCGCACGTCCTGGAAGAAGGACCGCCACACGGAGTGCGTGACCGACTCGTTGACGTCCTGTCCGATCAGGTCGGTCAGCTCGAAGGCGCCCATCCGGAAGCCGCCCGACTCGCGCAGGACGGCGTCGATGGTGGCCGGGTCGGCGCCCTGCGCCTCGTAGACGGCGAACGCTTCGGCGTAGAAGGGCCGCGCGATGCGGTTGACGATGAAGCCGGGCGTGTCGGCGCAGGCGACCGGCGTCTTGCCCCAGGAGCGGGCGGTCTCGTACGCGCGCGTGGCCGAGGTGACGTCGGTGGCGTACCCGGAGACGACCTCGACCAGCGGCAGCAGCGGCGCCGGGTTGAAGAAGTGCAGGCCGACGAAGCGGCCCGGGTTGCGCAGGGCGGCGGCGACGGCGGTCACCGACAGGGACGAGGTGTTGGTGGCGAGCAGACAGTCCTCGCCGACCACGTCCTCCAGCTGCCGGAACAGCTCCTGCTTGGCCGCCAGGTCCTCGACGACGGCCTCGACGACCAGGGAGCAGTCCGCGAGGTCGGCGAGGCTCTCCGCGGCCTTCAGGCGGGCCCGGGCCTCGTCCCGGTCGGTGGCGGCGAGGCGGTCCTTGTCGACGAGCCGGTCGAGCCGGGCGCCGATCACGGCCGCCGCCTCACGGGCCCGACCGGGGACGGCGTCGTAGAGCCGCACGAGGTGGCCCGCTACCAGCGCGACCTGGGCGATGCCCTGGCCCATGGTGCCGGTGCCGACGACGGCCACGGGGCTGCTGAGGTCGTTTGCTGTCATGTGCGCGATCCTCCCGCACGGGGTTTTCCACAGATGCGGCAGGCCCCCTTGTCCCGACCGATCGTTCGGTTACTCTAACTCTGACTGGTGCTGCCTGCCCAGGTTTCCACCAGGTCATGGGCTCGAAGAAGAGTTCTCACGACGAGGAGTTGGTCCCGCATGGCCGCCGAACTGTCCGTGCCCGCCCTGATCGCCCAGCACCGGCCCACCCTCGATCAGGCCCTGGAAGCGATCCGCACCCGCGCGTACTGGTCCCCGCACCCGGAACACCCCAAGGCCTACGGGGAGAACGGCAGCCTGGACGCGGCGGCGGGCAAGGCCGCCTTCGACGCCGTCCTGAACACGCGGCTCGACCTCGGCCAGCCCGGCACCGACGACTGGGTGGGCGGCGAGGTCTCGCCCTACGGCGTCGAGCTGGGCGTGGAGTACCCGCACCCGGACGTGGACACCCTGCTGCCCGCGATGGCGGCCGGACAGCGCGCCTGGCGGGAAGCGGGCGCGGAGACCCGCGCGGTGGTCTGTGTGGAGATCCTCAAGCGGATCGGCGACCGGACGCACGAGTTCGCGCACGCGGTCATGCACACCTCCGGCCAGGCCTTCATGATGGCGTTCCAGGCGGGCGGCCCGCACGCGCAGGACCGCGGCCTGGAGGCGGTGGCCTACGCGTACGCGGAGCAGGTCCGCACACCCGGCACGGCGGAGTGGACCAAGCCCCAGGGCAAGCGCGACCCGCTCGCGCTGACCAAGACCTTCACCCCCGTCCCGCGCGGCACCGCCCTGCTCATCGGCTGCAACACCTTCCCCACGTGGAACGGCTACCCGGGCCTGTTCGCCTCCCTCGCCACCGGCAACGCGGTCCTGGTCAAGCCCCACCCGCGCGCGGTGCTGCCGCTCGCGCTGACCGTGGGCATCGCGCGCGAGGTGCTCGCCGCGGCCGGCTTCGACCCGAACCTGGTCGCGCTGGCCGCCGAGCGCCCCGGCGAGGGCATCGCCAAGACGCTGGCCACCCGCCCCGAGATCAGGATCGTCGACTACACCGGGTCGACCGCCTTCGGCGACTGGCTGGAGGCCAACGCCCGCCAGGCGCAGGTCTACACCGAGAAGGCCGGCGTCAACACGGTGATCGTGGACTCCACCGCGAACTACAAGGGCATGCTCGCCAACCTGGCGTTCTCGCTGTCCCTGTACAGCGGCCAGATGTGCACCACCCCGCAGAACCTGCTGATCCCCCGCGCGGGCATCCGCACCGACGAGGGCCTGAAGAGCTTCGACGAGGTCGTCGCCGACCTGGCCCGCTCGGTCGACGGCCTCCTCGGCGACGACACGCGTGCGAACGGGCTGCTCGGCGCGATCGTCAACCCCGACGTCAAGGCCCGTCTGGAGGCCGCGGCGGGCCTCGGCGAGGTCGCCCTCGCCTCCCGTGAGGTGAGCAACCCGGAGTTCCCGGACGCGATCGTGCGCACCCCCGTCATCGTCAAGCTGGACGGCGCCAAGCCGGACGACGAGGCCGCCTACATGAACGAGTGCTTCGGCCCGGTCTCCTTCGCCGTCGCCGTCGACTCCGCGGCCGACGCGGTCGCCCTGCTGCGGCGCACGGTGCGCGAGAAGGGCGCGATGACGGTCGGCGCGTACACCACCGACGAGGAGGTCGAGCGGGCAATCCAGGAGGTCTGCCTGGAGGAGGCCGCCCAGCTGTCCCTCAACCTCACCGGCGGGGTGTACGTCAACCAGACGGCCGCGTTCTCCGACTTCCACGGCTCGGGCGGCAACCCGGCGGCCAACGCGGCCCTCACCGACGGCGCGTTCGTCGCGAACCGCTTCCGGATGGTGGAGGTCCGCCGGGAGGCATAGGAGTCAGGAGCAGGCGTGGGCGCTACGCGGGTGCGCCCCCGGTGGCGCTCCAGTGGTACAGCGTCATGGCCACACTGGTCGCGAGGTTGTAGCTGGAGACCTGGGGGCGCATCGGCAGGGCGAGCAACTGGTCGGCACGCGCGCGCAGCTCGGCGGAGAGCCCGCTGCGCTCCGAGCCGAACGCGAGGAGGGCGTCGTCCGGGAGCTCGACGCCCCGGATGTCGTCGCCCTCCGGGTCGAGGGCGAACACCGGACCGGCAGGCAGCTCGCCGACCGTCAGCCGCTCCACGGCGGTCGCGAAGTGCAGCCCCGCGCCGCCGCGCACGACGGTCGGATGCCAGGGGTCCAGCGTGCCGGTGGTGACCACCCCGGTCGCCCCGAAGCCCGCCGCCAGCCGGATCACCGCCCCCGCGTTGCCCAGGTTGCGCGGGTTGTCGAGGACGACGACGGGAGTGGCGCGGGGCGTGTGCCCGAGCCGCTCCAGGTTGGCCGCACGGGAGGGCCGTACGGCCAGGGCGGCGACGCCGGTGGGATGCGGGCGCGGCACCAGGGACGCGTACGTCGCCTCCGGGACCTCCGTCAGGAGCCCGTCCAGCGCCTCGCGTACGTCGGGGGCGAGCTCGTCGGCGAGAGCGAGCGTGGCCCGCCGGTCCACGGCGACCGCCACCGGGATCCCGGCCCGGAAGCGCACGGCGTGCTTGAGGGCGTGGAAGCCGTCGAGCAGGACGGCCGCGTCGGCGAACCGGCGCCACCGGCCGAGCGGGTCGAGCCCGTCGAACGGGCCGAGGCGCTCGGAACCGGCGGTCGCGGGGTCGGTCATGCGGTGAACCCTACGTGGGTGGGCTCGGGGTCCTTCTGGCTCGGCGGCTCCGGTGCGCCCGTACGCCCGCCGCCGGAGAACAGCCGTCCACGCGCGCGCGTCGCCCATCCGCCCAGCCGGTGCAGGAACGTCGTCGGCAGGAAGACGGCGTCCGTCGCGATCATCGCCAGCGAGAAGAACGGCAGTCCGAGGACCACGGCGATCACCGCGTGCTCGGCCATCATCACGGCCAGCAGGACGTTCTTGACCCGCCGGTTGAACAGGGTGAACGGGAAGGCGACCTGCACGATGACGGTCCCGTAGGTCGCGAGCAGCACCATCGTGCCGCTGCCGGCCAGCAGGTCGGTGAGCTCGGGCCAGGGCGAGAAGTAGTCCAGGTGCAGCGGGTAGTACACGGCGGTGCCGTCCTGCCAGCGCGAACCCTGGATCTTGTACCAGCCGGCCGTCGCGTAGATCAGACAGGCCTCGACCATGATCACGACCAGGGCGCCGTTGTGCAGGATGTTGCCGATCACCTCGCACAGGATCCGGGGCTCCGGCGACTTCCTGAGACGCCGGACGGCCCACCACAGGCCCTGCACGACCCACGCCGCCCAGAGCAGCACGGGAATGGTCGCCTCGCTGTGGAAACGGCCCGCCACGGTCACCGTGACCAGCACGAACCCGGACGCCGCCCACAGCACGGGACCGACCCGGTCCGTGACCCGCTCCCCACGCGCGCGTGCCTCGCGCTCCCGCCGGGCCCGCCGCGCGTCCAGCGACCACACCTGGCCGCAGCGCATGAACACCAGGTAGATCGACGTCAGGTGCACGACGTTGTCGCCGCCGTCGCCCATGAAGACGCTGCGGTTCTGCAGCGAGAGCACGCCGACCATGAACAGCACCGACATCGTGCGGGTGCGCCAGCCGAGCAGCAGCGCCACACTGGTGAGCAGCCCGAGCGCGTAGACGGCCTGGAACCAGCCCTGTCCGTCCGACCACATCAGGGCCGTGAACGCCCCGTTGGTGTCGATCAGCTGCCGGGCCAGCTCCCAGTCCCAGGGGCTGTCGGGCCCGTAGAGCTCCTGGCGGTGCGGGAACTCGCGCAGCAGGAACAGCAGCCAGGTCGCGCTGAAGCCGATCCGGACCACAGCGCTCTGGTACGGCCCGAGCGCCGACTCGGTGACACGGGCGATGGCGGTGGACACCGTCAGGGAGAACCGGTTCACCTCGCGCCTCCCTCGGTCTCGCCGGCCGGCACCGACCACCAGGACAGCTCGCGGTACACCGGGATCATCGACACCTTCTCGGTGCTCCACTTCGGCGGGGTCACGTTCGTGGTCTGCGAGCGGATCTGTATCCGCTCGACGACACCGTCCTCGCCGACCGCGTTGCCCTGCTCCAGACGCCGCACCACGATGTGGCGCAGATACGTCTCGGAGAGGGCGCCGCGCAGGCCGACGGGGCGGTTCTCGTTGTTGTGCGTACCGGTGAAGAAGTCCCAGGCCCGACGCAGCTCGTTCTGCTGCGTGTGGCTCGGCAGCAGGTTGCCGTCGATGGCGCGGCCGTCCTGCGCGGACAGGTCGTACCAGCCGGTGGTCCGCGACCCGCCGTCCGCGGTGCGGACCTGCGCGCGGACCTGGACGGCGATGTTCTGCTGAAGCGGGTTCGGCGCGAACAGCTTCCAGTTCTGTTCGAACTCCGGGTATATCCACTCGTCGATCGCCCGGCCGTGCGCCTTCGTGACCGTGTTCTGCGGCGCGACGTGCAGGAACACCATTCCCACATGCACACAGACGGCGACCGCGACGACGGCCAGCGCCAGCGCGGCGCCGATCTGGTAGCGCGGGGAGAGCGCGGCCACACCGGTCCGGGGCTCGGGGTGCTGCGGCTCGGCCGCGAGGCCGGGAGCGGAGGCGAGGGCAGCGCTCGGTCCGGCGGCGGGATCGGCAGCCGAGGCAGCGGCGGCGGGCACGACACCGGGACCGGAACCGGAGCCGTCGGCTACGTCGGCCCGCGAACCGGGCTCGGAACTCGGGAGCTCCGTCCGGGGCCGGGGAACGACGTCGCCGGGAAGCGCCTCCGCCTCGGGCGGCGTCTGTGCCTCCGTCTCCGCCTCCCCCGACGTGTCGCGCCCCCGTCGAGCGCCAGAGCCTCCGTCGTACGCGTCCATTCCGCCCCGTTCCCCGATCCCGGTCGTCTTCCTGCTGCATCGCGCAATCGCGAACGGTACTCAGCCTCACCCGTTCGGCGCAGCCCTCCCCCCGCGTCGCCCGGGACGTGCCGGGGGCGGGGCGGTTGTCCACAGGGGACGCTCGCAGGTTATCCACAGCGGTTGACACCTTACGACGGCCGTCCCACCATGGAATCGGACGGACCGAACGATCGGTCGGGAGAAGGCTCCGGGAGAGCCGAGGCCGAGGCAACCAGCCCAGGCCCGAGGTCAAGGGGGACCGCATGGCGACAGCAGCCGCGCACCAGACGGCCCGCACACAGGGGCACAGCGCGCAGGACAGCGGCGTCGAAGCCGACGCGGCGTACGAGCGCGCCTTCGACGCCACCGTGGCCGCCGACGAGCGCATCGAGCCACGCGACTGGATGCCCGACGCCTACCGCGCCACGCTGGTGCGCCAGATCGCCCAGCACGCCCACTCCGAGATCATCGGCATGCAGCCGGAGGCCAACTGGATCACCCGCGCGCCCTCCCTGCGCCGCAAGGCCGTCCTCATGGCGAAGGTCCAGGACGAGGCGGGCCACGGGCTCTACCTGTACAGCGCGGCCGAAACCCTCGGCACCGGCCGCGACGAACTGCTCGACAAGCTCCACACCGGCCGCCAGAAGTATTCCTCGATCTTCAACTACCCCACGCTGACCTGGGCGGACGTCGGCGCGATCGGCTGGCTGGTGGACGGCGCCGCGATCACCAACCAGGTCCCCCTGTGCCGCTGCTCCTACGGCCCGTACGCGCGCGCGATGGTCCGCATCTGCAAGGAGGAGTCCTTCCACCAGCGCCAGGGGTATGAGCTCCTGCTGTCCCTCAGCCGCGGCACCCCGGAGCAGCACGCGATGGCGCAGGACGCGGTGGACCGCTGGTGGTGGCCCTCGCTCATGATGTTCGGGCCGCCCGACGACGAGTCCGCGCACTCCGCGCAGTCGATGGCCTGGAAGATCAAGCGCCACTCCAACGACGAACTGCGCCGGCGCTTCGTCGACATCTGCGTCCCCCAGGCGGAGTCCCTCGGCCTCACGCTCCCCGACCCGGAGCTGAAGTGGAACGAGGAGAGCGGACACCACGACTTCGGCCCCATCGACTGGACCGAGTTCAAGCAGGTCCTCAAGGGCAACGGCCCCTGCAACGAAGAGCGGATCACCCAGCGCAGGCGCGCACACGACGAGGGCGCGTGGGTCCGGGAGGCGGCCGCGGCCTACGCGGACAAGCACAGCGGCGAGACAGGAGCGACACGAGCATGACGAACACCGACTGGCCCCTGTGGGAGGTCTTCGTGCGCTCGCGCCGCGGCCTCTCCCACACCCACGCCGGCAGCCTGCACGCACCGGACGCGGAGTTCGCCCTGCGCAACGCCCGCGATCTGTACACCCGCCGCGGCGAGGGCGTCTCGATCTGGGTCGTGCCGTCCTCGGCGATCATGGCCTCCTCGCCCGACGAGAAGGATTCCTTCTTCGAACCGTCCGCCGACAAGCCCTACCGGCACCCGACGTTCTACGAGATCCCGGAGGGGGTGAAGCACCTGTGAAGCCGCCTGTGACCACGACGGCCGGCACAACCACCGCCACGACGACCGCCGCCCTCGCCCTCGGCGACGACGCCCTGGTGCTCTCCCACCGCCTGGGGGAGTGGATGGGCCACGCGCCCGTGCTGGAGGAGGAGGTCGCCCTCGCCAACATCGCGCTCGATCTGCTGGGCCAGGCCCGGATCCTGCTGTCGATGGCCGGCGACGAGGACGAACTGGCGTACCTGCGCGAGGAACGCGCCTTCCGCAACGTCCAGTTGGTCGAGCAGCCCAACGGCGACTTCGCCCACACCATCGCCCGCCAGCTGTACTTCTCCACCTACCAGCACCTGCTGTACGACCGCCTGGCGGCCGGAGAGGGCCCGTTCGCGGGGCTTGCGGCGAAGGCCGTCAAGGAGGTCGCCTACCACCGCGACCACGCCGAGCAGTGGACCCTGCGGCTCGGCGACGGCACCGAGGTCAGCCACGAGCGGATGCGGCAGGCCTGCACCGCACTGTGGCGGTTCACCGGCGAGATGTTCCGCCCCGTCGACGGCCTGGACCTCGACCGGGCCGCCCTGGAGTCGTCCTGGCTGGAATCGGTCGGGCACGTACTGGGACGGGCCGGCCTCTCCCTGCCCGAAGGATCGCGCACCGGAGCCTGGCGGGCCGGCGCGGGCCGTGAGGGCCTGCACACCGAGTCCTTCGGCCGGATGCTCGCCGAGATGCAGCACCTGCACCGCAGCCACCCGGGTGCGTCATGGTGACCGCCACCGCCCTGGAGGCGGAGCTGCTGGAGATCGCCGGCGCGGTCCCCGACCCCGAGCTGCCGGTGCTCACGCTCCAGGAGCTCGGCGTCGTGCGCGCCGTGCACGTCCTCGGGGCACAGGCCGTCGAGGTCGAGCTGACCCCGACGTACACCGGCTGTCCGGCGGTGGAGGCGATGTCCGTGGACATCGAGCGCGCGCTGCACGCGCACGGGGTACGCGAGGTGACGGTACGCCGGGTACTGTCCCCTGCCTGGTCGACCGACGACATCACGGCCGAAGGACGCCGCAAGCTCCGGGAATTCGGCATCGCGCCGCCCCGGACGGCACGCGACACCGGCCCCGTCGCCCTGGCCCTCGGCCCGACCAGAACCCTCGGCCCGACCGGAAGCCGCGCCGCGGACCCCGACCCGGTCCACTGCCCGCACTGCGGGTCCGCCGACACCGAGCTGCTCAGCCGCTTCTCCTCCACCGCCTGCAAGGCACTGCGGCGCTGCCTGGCCTGCCGTGAACCCTTCGACCACTTCAAGGAGTTGTGATGGCCCGCTTCCACCCGCTCCGAGTGGCCGCCGCGGACCGCCTCACCGACGACTCCGTCGCCCTCACCCTCACGGTCCCCGACGAACTGCGCGAGGAGTACCGGCACGCCCCCGGACAACACCTCGCCCTGCGCCGCGTGGCCGACGGCACCGAAGTCCGGCGGACGTACTCGATCTGCTCACCCGCCCCCGACCCGGTCGGCGAGGGCCCCCGCACACTGCGGGTGGGCGTCCGCCTGGTCGACGGCGGAGCCTTCTCGACCTACGCCCTGAAGGAGATCGACGTCGGCGACGAACTGGAGGTGATGACCCCGGCGGGCCGGTTCACCCTCGACCCCGCGCCGGGCCTGTACGCGGCGATCGTCGGCGGCAGCGGCATCACACCGGTGCTGTCGATCGTCTCCACGCTGCTGGCCCGCGAGCCCGCCGCCCGGTTCTGCCTCATCCGCAGCGACCGGACGGCCGCCTCGACGATGTTCCTGGAGGAGGTCGCCGACCTCAAGGACCGCCATCCCGAGCGGCTGCACCTGGTCACCGTGCTCTCTCGGGAGGAACAGCAGGCGGGACTGCCCTCCGGCCGGCTGGACCGGGAGCGGCTGACCGCGCTGCTGCCCTCGCTGCTGCCGGTGGAGAAAGTCGCGGGGTGGTTCCTGTGCGGTCCCTTCGGACTCGTGCAGGGCTCGGAGCAGGCGCTGCGCGGGCTCGGGGTCGCTCGGTCCCGGATCCACGAGGAGATCTTCCACGTGGACGACGCGCCCCCGCCGGCGCGCACCGCGGCCCCCGCCCACAGCACCGTGACCGCCCGGCTCGACGGCCGCGGCGGAAACTGGCCCGTGCAGGACGGGGAGTCGGTCCTGGAGACGGTGCTGCGCAACCGGCCGGACGCGCCCTACGCCTGCAAGGGCGGGGTGTGCGGAACCTGCCGGGCCTTCCTGGTCTCCGGGGAGGTCCGCATGGACCGCAACTTCGCGCTGGAGCCGGAGGAGACGGACTCCGGGTACGTACTGGCCTGCCAGTCGCATCCGCTGACGGAGGCGGTGGAGGTGGACTTCGACCGGTGACTGGACCGGTGACTGGACCGGTGACTGGACCGGTGATTCGATCGGTGACTCGACCGGTGAGGCGTACATCGGGCGGGCGATGAGGAGTGACCGCCCGGTTCCCTTCTTCTAGAACCTGTTCTATCTTGACGCTCCGTCAGATCAGCTGACCCGTCGGGAGGACAGGCCGTGGACTTCACCTTCACCGAGGAGCAGCAGGCCGCGGCCGAGGCGGCGCGGGGAGTGTTCGCCGGGGTCGCCCCCGACGGCGTGCCCAGCCCCGCGCTCACCAGGGGCGCCGCCGTGGCCGACGACTTCGACCGGGCGCTGTGGGCCAGGCTCGCCGCCGCGGACCTGCTGAGCCTGCCGCTCGACGAGGAGTTCGGCGGCGCCGGCCTCGACGCGGTCGGTCTCTGTCTGGTGCTGCGCGAATCGGCGAAGGTGCTGGCCCGGGTGCCGTTGCTGGAGAACAGCGCGGCCGCGGCCGCCGTACAGGCCTACGGGGGCCCGGAGTTGAGGTCGGCCCTGCTCGCGCGGGCCGGGCGGGGCGAGGTCGTCCTGACCGTCGCCGCCAATGGCCGCACCGGCCACGACCCGGCCGAACTCGCCGTGACCGCCCGGCAGGACAGCGCCGGCGACGCGTGGGTGCTGGACGGCGTGCAGACGGCGGTGTCGTGGGCCTACGACGCCGACTTCGTGGTCGTACCGGCGCGCACCGGGGACGACCGGAGCGTCCTGGCCGTCGTTCCCCGCGAGCACGAGGGCGTCGTGCTGGCCGAACAGGTCTCCACCACCGGCGAACGGCTCGGCGAACTGCGTCTGGAATCGACGCGGATCACCGCCCGGAACGTCATCACCGCCGACGGCGCGTGGGAATGGCTGCGCGCCCTGCTGACCACGGGGACGTGCGCGCTGGCGCTGGGTCTGGGGGAGCGCGTGCTGGCAATGACCAGCGACTACGCCGGCAAGCGGGAGCAGTTCGGGTACCCGATCGCCAGTTTCCAGGCCGTCGCCGTGCAGGCCGCCGACCGCTACATCGACCTGCGCGCGATGGAGGTCACGCTCTGGCAGGCCGCGTGGCGGATCTCCTCCGACGCCCCGGGCGCGCTGCCGGCCGCCGGTGACGTCGCCGTGGCCAAGATCTGGGCCTCGGAAGGCGTCCGGCGGATCGTGCAGACCGCGCAGCATCTGCACGGAGGCTTCGGAGCCGACGTCGACTACCCGCTGCACCGGTACCACGCCTGGGCCAAGCACCTCGAACTGTCGCTCGGCCCGGCCGCCGCGCACGAGGAGGCCCTGGGCGACCTACTGGCCGCCCATCACCTCGGCTGACCCTCACAGAGCCCTTGATTCGGCTGATGCGGCTGATGCGGCCCCGGCCTACAGCACGAAGCCCGGCTTGCCCTCGGCCGTGACGACCGGGCGGCCCACGGCGGCCCAGATCTGCATGCCGCCGTCGACGTTCACCGCGTCGATGCCCTGCTGCACGAGGTACATCGTGACCTGGGCCGAACGACCGCCGGAGCGGCAGATCACATGGACCCGCCCGTCCTGCGGAGCCGCCTCGGTCAGCTCGCCGTAGCGCCCGACGAACTCGCTGATGGGGATGTGCAGCGCCCCTTCGGCGTGACCCGCCTGCCACTCGTCGTCCTCGCGGACGTCCAGCAGGAAGTCGCCGTCCTTGAGCTCTCCGACCTCGACCGTGGGCACACCAGCTCCGAAACTCATGCCCCGACGCTACCCGACAGGACGCATGAGACGACGGGGCCGGTCACCGGACCGGACCGCCGGCCCACCGGACCGCAAACCCACCAGCCCTCAAGCGCGCCGATCCACCGGCCCGCTAGCCCACCAGTTCGGCCAGCTCCGTCTCGCGTGCGGCGACGTCGGCCAGGAGCTTGTCGGCGATCTCGTCCAGGAGGCGGTCGGGGTCGTCCGGGGCCATCCGGAGCATCGAGCCGATCGCGCTGTCCTCCAGCTCCCGGGCGACCAGCGTGAGCATCTCCTTGCGCTCGGCGAGCCACTCGAGGCGGGCATAGAGCTCCTCGCTGGGGCTCGGGGCGCGCTCCGGGGGCACCGGACCGGCCGCCCACTCCTCGGCCAGCTCGCGGAGCAGGACCTCGTCGCCCCGCGCGTAGGCCGCGTTGACGCGGGTGATGAACTCCTCGCGCCGGGCCCGCTCCGCGTCCTCCTGGGCCAGGTCGGGGTGGGCCTTGCGGGCCAGCTCGCGATACAGCTTGCGGGCCTCCTCGCTGGGCCGCACCCGCTGCGGGGGTCGGACCGACTGGTCCGAGAGCATCGCCGCGGCCTCCGGGAACAGCCCCTCGCCGTCCATCCAGCCGTGGAACAGCTCCTCGACCCCGGGCATCGGCAGCACCCGGGCCCGCGCCTCGGCGGCCTTGCGCGCATCCTCGGGATCACCCGTGCGGGCGGCCTTGGCCTCGGCGATCTGCGCGTCCAGTTCGTCGAGCCGGGCGTACATCGGACCGAGTTTCTGGTGGTGGAGCCGCGAGAAGTTCTCGACCTCGACGCGGAAGGTCTCCACCGCGATCTCGAACTCGATCAACGCCTGCTCGGCGGCCCGCACGGCCTGCTCCAGCCGCGCCTCGGGCCGGGGCTGCTCAGCTTCGGGGGTCGTCACCCGACCAGCCTAGGCCAACGATCCCCCCACCACGTCGACCCACCGTCCGCCGAGCCCCCCGGCTCCGCACGCGACGCACCTCAGATGCGCTTCAGATGCGCCTCACACCCCGGTCTCCTGCGCCTCACACCCCGGTCTCCGCGGCGATCCGCCCCGCCCGTACCGCGGCGACCAGATCCGTGTGGTCCGCCTCGGTGCGGTCCGCGTAGGCCACGGCGAACGTGGCGATCGCCTCGTCGAGTTCCTCGTTCTTGCCGCAGTAGCCGGCGACCAGGCGGGGGTCGGCGCTGTGGGAGTGGGCGCGGGCGAGCAGGGCGCCGGTCATCCGGCCGTAGTCGTCGATCTGGTCCGCCGCGAGCGCCGCCGGGTCCACGCTGCCCTTGCGGTTGCGGAACTGCCGCACCTGGAAGGGGCGTCCGTCGACCGTCGTCCAGCCCAGCAGTATGTCGCTGACGACCTGCATGCGCTTCTGGCCGAGGACCACCCGGCGGCCCTCGTGCTCCACCTCCGGCGCCTCGAAGCCGGCGGTCAGCAGGTGCGGGACGAGGGCCGAGGCACGGGCCTCCTTCACCTGGAGGATCAGCGGCTCGCCCCGGTGGTCCAGCAACAGCACCACGTACGACCGCGCCCCGACACTGCCCGTGCCGACGATGCGGAAGGCGACGTCGTGCACCGCGTGGCGGGCCAGCAGGGGGTGGCGGTCCTCGGACAGCGTGGTCAGGTACTGCTCCAGGGACGCGGCCACCACCGCGGCCTCCGCGTCCGGGACCCGGCGCAGCACCGGCGGCGCGTCGACGAAGCGGCGGCCGCCGTTCTCCGTCGGCTCGGTCGACTTCGCCGCGAACCGTCCGCTGGTGTTGGCCCGCGCCTTCTCCGAGACCCGTTCCAGGGTGCCCAGCAGGTCGTGGGCGTCGGTGTGGGAGACCAGCTCCTCGTCGGCGATGGCGTTCCACGCGTCCAGCACCGGAAGCCTGGCCAGCAGCCGCATGGTGCGTCGGTAGGAGCCGGCCGCGCCGTGCGCCGCCTTGCGGCAGGTGTCCTCGTCCGCGCCGGCCTCCCGGCCCGCGAGCACCAGGGAGGCGGCGAGACGCTTGAGGTCCCACTCCCAGGGGCCGTCGACCGTCTCGTCGAAGTCGTTCAGGTCGATGACCAGACCGCCCCGGGCGTCGCCGTAGAGGCCGAAGTTGGCCGCGTGGGCGTCGCCGCAGATCTGCGCGCGGATCCCGGTCATGGGCGTGCGGGCCAGGTCGTACGCCATGAGCCCGGCCGAGCCGCGCAGGAACGCGAACGGCGTGGTCGCCATCCGGCCGACCCTTATCGGCGCCAGCTCCACGATGCGGCCCCGGTTGGACTCCTCGACCACCGTCACCGCGTCCGGCCGCGAGGCGTCCAGCTCGAGCGCGGCGTGCGCCGCCCGCGACACCCGGCTCCGCAGAGCCCTGCCCGCCTCCTTGGGGGCACCGAGCACAGACCCCGACTCGGCACCCGCGACCGCGCCCTCGCCCTCACCCGCGACGGACCGCTCAACAGACCGCTCGACGGGCCACTCCGCGAACCCAGGCACCCGGGGAAGCCTGCGCGCTCCAGCCGCCTCGGCCCCTGTCCCTGCCACACCGGCCTCGGTCACCACGACCGCCTCCCCCGCACACGTCCGTCCGTCGGCTCGACGAGCCGATCATCAACTCGTGCCGACCGTACAGCCGTCGACCGGGACCCGTCAGACCCTGTGGACGGCATGTTTCACGTGAAACACGCCACCGCCCTCACCACACGCACGGCAACTCCACGGCGATCGCCGTCGGCCCCCCCGACCGGACTGCTCACGCTCACCGCACCGTCCAACGCGGCGACCCGTCGCCGGATCCCCAGCAGTCCGGACCCTTCACCCTCGTCCGCCCCGCCGAGACCCTCGTCCCGCACCACCGCCCGCAGCCCGCTCCGCAGCCGCACCAGCTCGACGTCGGCCCGCGGTGAACCGCTGTGCTTGGTCACGTTGGTGAGCGCCTCCGCCACCGCGAAGTAGGCGGCGGCCTCCACGGCGACGGGCGCCCGGTACCCGCCCGCACCCCCGCTGACACCGTCCTCGAGCCCCTCCACCCGAACCGTCACATCCAGTCCGCTGCCGGCCGCCAGCGCCCGGACCGCCCCCGTCAGGCCGCGGTCCGTGAGGATCGGCGGGTGGATGCCCCGCACGACGTGCCGCAGTTCGGTCAGCGCCTGTTCGGCCTGGTCCTGGGCGTCCGCCATGAGCGTGCGCGCGGCGTCCGGGTCACGGTCGAAGGCCCGCTGGGCGAGCCCGATCCGCATGGACAGGGCGACCAGCCGGGCCTGAGCCCCGTCGTGCAGGTCGCGTTCGATGCGGCGCAGTTCGGCGCCGTGCGCGGCGATCGCGTCGGCGCGGGTCTCGGTCAGCGCCCGGACCCGGGCGGCGAGGCGCGCCTTGGGGGACGGCTTGAGCAGGGCCTCCGACCAGCGGGCCTCGAGGTCGGCGAGCCGGACGACGAGCGGCAGGACGACCGCGTCCCGGCGCAGCAGCCCGCACCGCACCCCGTCGACGACCAGCGCCGCCGGCCACAGCGGCAGTGCGAGCAGGACCAGCCAGCCGTAGACGTAGTGGGCGACCATCCAGCGCAGGTCGGCGAGGGTGCCGGGGTCGCGGACGGCCGTCCGGACGCGCTCGCGCAGCGATCCGGTGAGCGGCTCGTACGCCTCGGGGATCTCGCGGCCCGTCCAGTCGGCGACCTGATGGCGCTTGGCCCCGGCGATCCGGCGGATCAGCAGCACCGCCTCGGGCAGCAGCCACGCGCCGACGACGGTGAGCGTGCCGATGGCGGCGATGTGCAGCACGGTGACGAACAGATAGGTGCCGAAGGTCATCACCGCGGCGATGGCCAGCCGGCCCGTCGCCCGTCCTGCCCGCCGGATCGGCGTCGGCCGGTTCGCCGTCGCCGTCGCCGTCGCCGTCGGCCGGATCGCCTGTGCCATGCACCCACGCTAGGTCGCGCCCCGCGCGAACGCGGTGTAGCCCGCTACACCACCGGTCACGGCACCGGTCACCGCACCCGCCGCCACCGGCCAAGACCCTGAGATGTTCCTCACACGCTGTGATCAACCATGGCCTGTACTTGCCGCCTGCTTGCCGGTCGCCCACCGACTGCGCACCTGTCCGGAGAAACGCGAAAGCCCCTCAGGTCCTGAGACCTGAGGGGCTTCCAGCTGGTGCGCGAGGGGGGAGTTGAACCCCCACGCCCTTGCGGGCACTGGAACCTGAATCCAGCGCGTCTGCCTATTCCGCCACCCGCGCATTGGGTGTGTCATTTGGCTTGTTGGCCTTGCGGCCTTGCGCCTTCCGACACGCAGAACATTAGCACGCGGGTCAGGGTGCGTTCACATCCCTTGTTCGGGGGCAGGGAGCAGGTGGGAGGCCCTCGGCAACCTCTCAGGTCTCGGCGGTGACTGGTTCACGTATCAACCTCGTACTAAGGGCGGCCGTCTCCCCAGGAGCCGGACGAGGACCACAGTCAGGTGCGGGACACTGGTCCACGGCCGCCTCTACGATCCTGGACAGAAACACATGCGCAAGAGGGCGTCGACATCCGTCGGCGGGGCCGACAGGGGGAACCAGCCGATTCACCGGCGCGTGGATACGATCAGTGAGCAGTACCAGGCAGGCAGCACGGTAAGCAGCACGGCACGGGACGGCAGCCACTACGGAGGAGGTGCCCCATGGGAGTCCTGAAGAAATTCGAGCAGCGCCTCGAGGGTCTGGTCAACGGCACCTTCGCCAAGGTCTTCAAGTCCGAGGTCCAGCCCGTGGAGATCGCCGGTGCGCTCCAGCGCGAGTGCGACAACAACGCCACGATCTGGAACCGTGACCGCACGGTCGTCCCCAACGACTTCATCGTGGAGCTGAGCACGCCGGACTACGAGCGGCTCAGCCCCTACTCCGGCCAGCTCGGCGACGAGCTCGCCGGCATGGTGCGCGACTACGCCAAGCAGCAGCGCTACACCTTCATGGGACCGATCAAGGTCAACCTGGAGAAGGCGGACGACCTCGACACCGGCCTGTACCGGGTGCGCAGCCGTACGCTCGCCACCACCGGCAGCCAGGCGCCGGAGCAGGCGCCCGCCGCCGGCGGCAGACAGCGGCCCGGCGGGGCCGCCGCGCCGCCCATGCCCGCCGCACCACCGCCCGGCGGCGCCCCCGGCGCCCGTCCCGGCGGCTACGGCTACCCGCCCGCGTCCGGCGCCCAGCGCCCGGGTGCGGCCGGCGGTGGCCTGGCCGGGGCTCCGCAGCCCGGGTCACGCACCCGCCACTGGATCGAGATCAACGGCACCCGCCACCAGATCTCCCGCGCGACGCTCGTGCTGGGTCGCAGCACCGAGGCCGACGTGCGGATCGACGACCCCGGCGTCTCGCGTCGGCACTGCGAGATCCGGACCGGTTCGCCCTCGACGATCCAGGATCTCGGCTCCACCAACGGCATCGTGGTGGACGGGCAGCACACCACCCGCGCTACGCTCCGCGACGGCTCGCGGATCGTCGTGGGCAGCACCACCATCATTTACCGGCAAGCCGAAGGGTGAAGCGGGGGCAATGTCAGAGCTGACCCTCACGGTCATGCGGCTGGGTTTCCTGGCCGTACTGTGGCTGTTCGTGATCGTGGCCGTGCAGGTCATCCGCAGCGACCTGTTCGGTACGCGGGTCACCCAGCGCGGTTCGCGCCGGGAGGCCGGGCGTGCGCAGCAACAGCAGCAGGCGCAGCGCCAGGCGCCACCGCAGCAGCGCCAGCAGCCCGCCGCCGGCCGCACGCGTCGTAACGCACCTACCAAGCTGGTCGTGTCCGAGGGCATCCTCACCGGCACGACCGTCGCGCTCCAGGGCCAGACCATCACGCTGGGCCGGGCGCACGACAGCACGATCGTGCTGGACGACGACTACGCCTCCAGCCGCCATGCCAGGATCTACCCGGACCGCGACGGACAGTGGATCGTCGAGGACCTGGGCTCCACCAACGGCACGTACCTCGACCGATCGCGGCTGACGACTCCCACACCGATCCCGCTGGGCGCGCCGATCCGTATCGGCAAGACCGTCATCGAGTTGCGGAAGTAGTGCTACATCATGACTGAGCGCGAGCGGAGCGAGCACGCGGCGGCGGCCGGCACCCAGGGCCCCGGTGTGCTCCCGACCGGAGGGTGGGCAGTGTGGCTCGACACGACCGGCTGTACCCGGGGCCGACGGGCGAGGTGCGCATGAGTCTGTCACTGCGCTTCGCCGCCGGATCGCACAAGGGCATGATCCGGGAGGGCAACGAGGACTCCGGCTACGCCGGCCCTCGGCTGCTCGCCATCGCCGACGGCATGGGCGGCGCGGCCGCCGGTGAGGTCGCCTCCTCCGAGGCCATCTCCACCATCGTCGCCCTCGACGACGACGTCCCCGGCTCCGACGTCCTCACCTCGCTCGGTACCGCCGTCCAGCGCGCCAACGACCAGTTGCGCGCCCTGGTCGAGGAGGACCCCCAGCTCGAGGGCATGGGGACCACCCTGACCGCGCTGCTGTGGACCGGCCAGCGCCTCGGTCTGGTGCACGTCGGCGACTCGCGCGCCTACCTGCTGCGGGACGGGGTGCTGACCCAGATCACGCAGGACCACACCTGGGTGCAGCGCCTCGTCGACGAGGGCCGCATCACCGAGGAAGAGGCGACCACCCACCCCCAGCGCTCCCTGCTGATGCGGGCGCTGGGCAGCGGCGAGCACGTCGAGCCGGATCTGTCGATCCGTGAGGTCCGGGCCGGCGACCGCTATCTGATCTGCTCCGACGGCCTGTCCGGCGTGGTCTCCCACCAGACGCTCGAGGACACCCTCGCCAGCTACCAGGGCCCCCAGGAGACCGTGCAGGAGCTGATCCAGCTCGCGCTGCGCGGCGGCGGCCCCGACAACATCACCGTGATCGTGGCCGACGTCCTCGACCTGGACACCGGCGACACCCTCGCGGGGCAGCTGTCCGACGTCCCGGTCGTGGTCGGCGCGGTCGCCGAGAACCAGCTCCAGCTGCACGACAACGGCATCATGCAGACCCCGGCCGGCCGGGCCTCGGGCCTCGGCCGTCGGCAGCAGGGGCACGGCGGGGGCGGCGAGTTCGGCCCGCCCGGCTCCGGCGGCGACATCACCGGCTTCATCCCCACCGACGGCTTCGGCGACTACACCGACGACGACTTCGTCAAGCCGCGCGGCGGCCGCAAGTGGCTGAAGAGATCCTTCTACAGCGTGCTCGCGCTCGCCGTCATCGGCGGCGGCCTGTACGGCGGCTGGCGCTGGACGCAGACGCAGTACTACGTCGGCACCAAGGGCGAGCACGTCGCGCTGTACCGCGGCATCAGCCAGGACCTGGCCTGGGTGTCGCTGTCGAAGGTGGAGAAAGACCACCCCGAGATCGAACTCAAGTACCTCCCGGAGTACCAGCAGAAGCTGGTCGAGGCGACGATCGCCGAGGGCAGCCTGTCCACCGCCCAGAAGAAGATCGACGAGCTGGCCGTCCAGGCCTCCGCCTGCAAGAAGCAGGCCGGTACCGGGACAGCGAGCACGACCGGCTCCAAGACCGGCGCGGGCGAGGCGGGTGGCAGCACGGGAACCACGCCCGCGTCCGTCACGTCCAAGGCATCGCCGAGCCCCTCGGCATCCGCGTCCCCGTCCGTATCCGCGACCGCCACTCCCACCCCCGGCCCCAGCCTTTCGGAGGAAGAGCAGAAGGTCGTCTCGCGGTGCGGTGAGCAGTAGGCAAGCCGTGAGAGGCCCCGTCACACGATGAGCAGTACTACCAACTCGCCGACGCATCACACGTCCACGATCGGCTCGATCGGTACGCCGAGCCGGCGCAACACCGAGCTCGCGCTGCTGGTGTTCGCCGTCGCCATCCCGGTCTTCGCCTACGCCAACGTGGGCCTGGCCATCAAGGAGGAGGTGCCGTCCGGCCTCCTGAGCTACGGGCTGGGCCTCGGGCTCCTGGCCGGCGTCGCCCATCTCGTCGTCCGCAAGTTCGCGCCGTACGCGGACCCGCTGCTGCTGCCGCTGGCCACCCTGCTGAACGGGCTCGGGCTGGTCGCCATCTGGCGACTGGACCAGTCGAAGTATCTGCAGAACGCCGAGCAGGCCGGCACGGCCGCGCCACGGCAGCTGCTGTACACGGCGATGGGCATCGCCCTGTTCATCGTGGTGCTGATCTTCCTCAAGGACCACCGCGCCCTGCAGCGCTACACCTACATCTCCATGGTCGGCGCGATCTTCCTGCTGCTGCTCCCGCTCGTGCCGGGCCTCGGCCAGAACATCTACGGCGCCAAGATCTGGATCTCGGTCGCCGGCTTCTCCATCCAGCCCGGTGAGTTCGCCAAGATCGTGCTGGCGATCTTCTTCGCCGGCTATCTGATGGTGAAGCGCGACGCGCTCGCCCTGGCCAGCCGCCGCGTCCTCGGCCTGTATCTGCCGCGCGGCCGCGACCTCGGCCCGATCATCGTCGTCTGGATCATCTCGATCCTGATCCTGGTCTTCGAGACGGACCTCGGCACCTCTCTGCTGTTCTTCGGAATGTTCGTCATCATGCTGTACGTCGCCACCGAGCGGACCAGCTGGATCGTCTTCGGCATGCTGATGTCCGCGGTCGGCGCGGTCGGCGTGGCCCAGTTCGAGAGCCACGTCCAGCAGCGTGTCCAGGCCTGGCTCGACCCGATGGGCGAGTACAAGCTCTCCCAGCAGGGCGTCATCGGCCACTCCGAGCAGGCCATGCAGGCCCTGTGGGCGTTCGGCTCCGGCGGCACCCTCGGCACCGGCTGGGGCCAGGGCCACTCCGAGCTGATCAAGTTCGCCGCCAACTCCGACTTCATCCTCGCCACCTTCGGCGAGGAGCTGGGCCTGGCCGGCATCATGGCGCTGCTGCTGCTGTACGGCCTGATCGTGGAGCGCGGCGTGCGCACCGCCCTCGCCGCCCGCGACCCCTTCGGCAAGCTGCTCGCCATCGGCCTCTCGGGCGCCTTCGCGCTCCAGGTGTTCGTCGTCGCCGGCGGTGTGATGGGTCTCATCCCGCTCACCGGTATGACGATGCCCTTCCTGGCGTACGGCGGTTCCTCCGTCATCGCCAACTGGGCCCTGATCGGCATCCTGATCAGAATCAGCGACACCGCGCGCCGCCCGGCACCCGCTCCCGCCTCCAATCCCGACGCCGAGATGACCCAGGTGGTCCGCCCGTCATGAACAAGCCCCTGCGCCGGATCGCGATCTTCTGCGGCCTCCTGGTCCTCACCCTGCTGCTGCGGGACAACTACCTGCAGTACGTCAAGGCGGACACCCTCGCCAGCGACACCAAGAACCGCCGCGTCAACATCACGCGCTACTCGACGCCGCGCGGCAACATCATCGTCGACGGCAAGGCCATCACCGGCTCGGTGGAGACCACCGGCGACTACAAGTACAAGCGCACCTGGATCAACGGCCCCATGTGGGCGCCGGTCACCGGCTTCTCCTCGCAGGCCTTCGGCGCCAACCAGCTGGAGAAGCTGGAGGACGGCATCCTCAGCGGCAACGACGACCGGCTCTTCTTCCGCAACACCCTGGACATGATCACGGGCAAGGACAAGGAGGGCGGCAGCGTCATCACCACCCTCAACGCCGCCGCGCAGAAGGCCGCTTACGAGGGCCTGGGCAGCAAGAAGGGCGCGGTCGCCGCGATCGAGCCGTCCACCGGCAAGATCCTGGCGCTGGTCTCGACGCCGTCGTACGACCCGTCGAAGTTCGCCGGGTCCTCCGACGCCGACGCCACCGCGTGGAAGGCGGTCCAGAAGAAGAACAACACCGACGACCCGATGCTCAACCGCGCGCTGCGCGAGACCTACCCGCCGGGCTCCACGTTCAAGGTCGTCACCGCCGCCGCCGCGCTGGAGAACGGCGAGGTCGCCGACATCGACGACAAGACCGACACCCCGGACCCGTTCAAGCTGCCGGAGTCCTCGAGCAAGCTCACCAACGAGCACGGCGAGTGCAAGAACGCCACCCTGCGCTACGCGCTCATGGTGTCCTGCAACACCGTCTTCGCGAAGATGGCCGACAACGTCGGCAACGAGAAGATGATCGAGCAGGCGGAGAAGTTCGGCTTCAACGAGGCGGAGCTGGACACCCCGGTGCGCGCCGCGGAGAGCATCTACCCCAAGGACAACCGGCCGCAGAACGCCCAGGACGGCATCGGCCAGGCCTCCAACCGCGCCACCCCGCTCCAGATGGCCATGGTCGCCTCGGCGGTCGCCAACGACGGCAAGCTGATGAAGCCGTACATGGTCGACCAGCTGAAGGCCGCGAACCTGGACACCGTCGAGACGACCGAGCCGCAGCAGCTGTCGCAGGCCGTCTCGTCCAAGACCGCGCAGGCCCTCCAGGAGATGATGGAGACGGTCGTCAGCAACCCGCAGGGCACCGGCGGCAAGGCCAAGATCGACAATGTCATCGTCGGCGGCAAGACCGGTACCGCCCAGCACGGCCTCAACAACAGCGAGAAGCCGTACGCCTGGTTCATCTCGTACGCGAAGCTGTCCGACGGCAGCGCGCCGGTCGCCGTCGCCGTCGTCGTCGAGGACGGCGCCGCCAACCGCGGCGACATCACCGGCGGCGGTCTCGCCGGTCCGATCGCGAGGGACGTGATGAAGGCAGTCATCGACAGCAAGAAGTGACCCCCATCACGTCGCCTACACATCGGTGCACGTTGCGATACCGGTCCTGTATCGGGTGACGGGCTTGGCCAGGTCACACAGCGCCGTCCGGGTACGGTAAGCCCGGACGGCAGCCTCCGGCCGCACACGTGTGCCGGTCGGGACCGACGGAGAGGGCTGGTAGGTAGCTATGGAAGAGCCGCGTCGCCTCGGCGGCCGGTACGAGCTGGGCCACGTGCTCGGCCGTGGTGGCATGGCTGAGGTCTACCTCGCGCATGACACCCGCCTCGGCCGCACCGTGGCGGTGAAGACGCTGCGCGCGGACCTCGCGCGCGACCCTTCCTTCCAGGCCCGGTTCCGCCGGGAGGCCCAGTCTGCCGCCTCGCTCAACCACCCCGCGATCGTCGCGGTCTACGACACGGGCGAGGACTACATCGACGGGGTCTCGATCCCGTACATCGTCATGGAGTACGTCGACGGCTCCACGCTCCGCGAGCTGCTCCACTCCGGCCGCAAGCTGCTGCCGGAGCGGACGCTGGAGATGACCATCGGCATCCTCCAGGCCCTGGAGTACTCGCACCGAGCCGGCATCGTCCACCGTGACATCAAGCCGGCCAACGTCATGCTGACGCGCAACGGCCAGGTCAAGGTCATGGACTTCGGCATCGCCCGCGCCATGGGCGACTCCGGCATGACGATGACGCAGACGTCCGCCGTGATCGGCACCGCCCAGTACCTCTCGCCGGAACAGGCGAAGGGCGAGCAGGTCGACGCGCGCTCCGACCTGTACTCCACGGGCTGTCTGCTCTACGAGCTGCTGACGGTACGGCCGCCGTTCGTCGGGGACTCCCCGGTCGCGGTGGCCTACCAGCATGTGCGGGAGGAACCGCAGCCGCCGAGCGTCTTCGATCCCGAGATCACCCCCGAGATGGACGCCATCGTCCTGAAGGCGCTGGTCAAGGACCCGAACTACCGCTACCAGTCCGCCGACGAGATGCGCATCGACATCGAGGCATGCCTCGACGGTCAGCCGGTCGCGGCCACGGCGGCGATGGGCTCGGTCGGCTACGGCGGGTACGGCGGTTACGGGGACGACCAGGCGACCACGGCCATGCGTTCCGCGGACGCCGGCGCCACGTCGATGCTGCCGCCCATGAACCCGGACGACGGCGGCTTCGGCTACGACGACCGTCCCGACCGGCGGCGCCAGAAGAAGTCCAACGCCTCGACGATCCTCTTGGTCGTCGCCGCTGCGCTGGTGCTGGTGGGCGCCATCCTGATCGGCAAGTGGGTGTTCGACGGCAACGCCGCCGCGGACAAGGCTTTCCCGGTCCCGAACTTCGTGAACAAGTCGCAGGCCGAGGCCAAGACCATGGCCGAGAACGTCGACCTGAAAGCGGTCTTCACCCAGAAGGCCTGCGAGAACTCCTCCAAGGGCAACATCTGCTCCCAGGACCCGGCGTTCGGCAAGACCGTCAACAAGGGCGACACCGTCAACCTCGTGGTGTCGACCGGCGCGCCGAAGGTGGCCGTGCCGAGTGTCCTCGGCAAGACCCTGGACGAGGCCAAGACGCTGCTGGAGGGCGACCAGTACCAGTTCGTCGTCGAGACGAAGCAGGAGGTGTCCACCGAGGAGGCGGGCACCGTTCTGTCGCAGGACCCCGAACTCGGCAAGGAGGTGGAGAAGGGCACCACGGTCACCCTGACCATCGCCAAGGCCGAGGAGAAGGCCACCGTGCCCGACGTCTCCGGCAAGAGCTGTGAGGACGCCAAGGCGCAGATGCAACAGAACGACCTGACGGGCACCTGTGTCGAGGTCGACACCCAGGACCAGAACGCGGTCGGCAAGACCATCCAGACCGTCCCGTCGATCGGCTCCCAGGCCGACAAGGGATCCACGGTCCAGATCCAGATCGGCAAGAGCAGCCAGACCCAGGTTCCGTCGAACCTTCAGGGCCTGAGCCTGAAGGACGCCAAGCAGGCGCTGCAGAACGCGGGGCTGAACGTCGGCAACATCGCCGGCTCCCAGGACGACGACGCCCAGGTCATCAGCTCCGACCCGGCCCCCGGCAGCACGGTCAACCGGGGTCAGACGGTCAACCTGATCGCCATAAAGAACGGCAATAACAACAACAACGACGACAACGACGGCAACCCGTTCAACTGACGCTGCCGCTGTCGCTGTCGCTGACACCGAACGACACGGGCCCCGCCGGTCACGACCGGCGGGGCCCGTTCTGGTTTCGTCCTGCTTGCGTCGGGAAGCTCAGTCGCCGAGTTCCTTCGGCGGAGTCCGGTCCGCGTCCACCTTGTCCACGCGGACCAGCTCGCCCCAGACCACGTACCGGTACCGGGACGTGTACACCGGCGTGCAGGTCGTCAACGTGATGTAGTGCCCGGCCTTCTTCTTGCCGGACTCCTTCGGGATCTGACCGAGGACCTCGACGTTGTACTTCGACGTCTCTGGAAGGACCGCGTACACCTTGTAGACGTACCAGTCGTCCTTCGTCTCGAAGACGATCGGGTCGCCCTTCTCCAGCTTGTCGATGTTGTGGAACTTCGCGCCGTGGCCGTCCCGGTGGGCGGCGAGCGTGAAGTTGCCCTCCTTGCCGCTGGTCGGGAGGACGGCCTTGACGGGGTCGGTGTAGTAGCCGGCGACGCCCTCGTTGAGGACCTTCGACGAGGTGCCCTTCTCGACCAGCACCTCACCGTTCTTCATCGTCGGCACATGGAGGAAGCCGATGCCGTCCTTGGTGTCGAGCGCGCCCGGACCGGTGTCCTGCTGGGCCCAGTTGTCACGCACCTTGTCGCCCTGCCGGTCCGCGTGCCGGTCGGCGACGACGTTCGTCCACCAGAGCGAGTAGACGACGAACAGGCCGAGCACCAGGCCTGCGGTGATGAGGAGTTCACCGAAGACGCTGACGGCGAAGGCGATCCGCCCGCCCGCGCGACGCGGCGGCGCGGGATCGGGCGCGTCCACGCGCGCGTGCTCTTCGTGCTCGGTGTCGCCGGTGGTCGCTGCCACGTTCATCTGCCTTTACTCGACTGCTCCACTGCGCGCCTACTCGACGAGCGCGTCCGGCTTGCCCTTGCTGCGCGGCCGTTCCTCGACCATCTTGCCCCAGACGATCAAGCGGTACTTGCTGGTGAACTCCGGCGTGCAGGTGGTGAGCGTGATGTACCGTCCCGGCCCGGTGAACCCGGAGCCCGGCGGGACAGGATCCAGGACGCTCGTGTTGCTGGGCGCGGTCACCGGCAGCGACGACGTCATCTTGTAGACGAAGTACTCGTTCTGCGTCTCGACGACGATGTCGTCGCCCGCCTGGAGCCGATTGATGTACCGGAACGGTTCGCCGTGCGTGTTGCGGTGGCCCGCGAGCCCGAAGTTGCCGGTCTTCGCGTCGGGCATCGCCGTCTCCAGCGGGCTCTCCCCGTAGTGCCCGACCATGCCCTTGTCCAGCACCTTCTTGTTGCTGACGCCCTCCGCGATCGGCACGACCACGTCCAGCTTGGGGATGTGCAGGAGGGCGAAGCCCTGCCCCGGCGAGAAGACGCCGGGAGCGCCCTTGCCCTTCGCCCAGTCGTCCTGGAGGCTGCTCGCCTCCTTGTCCGCCTGCGCGTGCGCCCGCACGTTCGTCCACCACAGCTGGTAGGTGACGAACAGCAGCATCAGCACGCCCGTGGTGATGAACACCTCGCCGACCGCCCGGCTGGCGACGACGGCCGCGCCCGGCTTGCGGGCCCGCTCCCGGCGGCGGGCCTCGACGCGCGACAGGGGCCGCTCGCCCTGGGACGGCGCGTCGGCCCCGTTGTACGACTCGGACTCCTCGCCGGGGCCGCCATGACGCCCACGACGGCCCTTGGCGGCCTTTCTGCGGGCCGCGCGCCCGCCCGCCGGTGTTCCGGGGAGGGGAGAGGCCGCCGGGGCCCCAGAGGCCGATACGGGCTTGCCACCGAACGCGGAAGCCGGCGGCGGGATCCGCAGCGCCACCGTCTCCTCGTCGATCGGCGGCTGGTACGGCTGCCCCGCATAGGGGTCGGCGCCGTACGCGTCACCGCCGAAGGACTCGTACGCCGCCGTGCCGTACGAGTCCTCGCGCTCGGGGCGCAGCGCGGTCACGCCGTGGCCCTGCCCACCACCGGGGCGAGCCCCGCCGACCTCGCCACCGCGCCCTGGTCGCCGCACTCCACCAGCCAGTTGGCGAGCATCCGGTGCCCGTGCTCGGTCAACACCGACTCCGGGTGGAACTGGACGCCCTCGACGGGCAGTTCACGGTGGCGCAGTCCCATGATGATCCCGTCGTGGGTTCGGGCGGTCACCTCGAGTTCGGCCGGGACCGTCGCCGGCTCGGCGGCCAGCGAGTGGTAGCGGGTCGCGGTGAACGGGGTCGGCAGGCCCGCGAAGACGCCCCGGCCCTCGTGCTCCACCAGCGAGGTCTTGCCGTGCAGCAGCTCCGGCGCCCGGTCCACGACACCGCCGTACGCCACCTGCATCGACTGCATGCCCAGGCAGACGCCGAAGACGGGGACACCGGTGGCCGCGCAGTGCCGGACCATCTCGATGCAGACGCCGGCCTCCTCGGGCGTACCCGGGCCGGGGGACAGCAGAACGCCGTCGAAGCCGTCCTGGGCGTGAGCCGTGGAGACCTCGTCGTTGCGCAGGACCTCGCACTCGGCGCCCAGCTGGTACAGGTACTGAACCAGGTTGAAGACGAAGCTGTCGTAGTTGTCGACGACGAGAATGCGCGCGCTCACTGGTTGTCCACCGTCACATCGTTGAAGGGAAGCAGCGGTTCGGCCCACGGGAAGACGTACTGGAACAGCCCGTACACCACGGCCACGATCAGCATGATCGAGATCAGCGCCCTCACCCACGCGTTTCCCGGCAGATGTCGCCAGATCCAGCCGTACATGCCGTCCCTTCCGTCGCACCACGGCACCTGACTCACGCCGTACGCCACCAGACTAACGGCGCAGAGCCTTCGGTTCGCCTGCCTCCACAGGCTGTGTGGAGTCCAGGTGCGCCCAGACGATCAGCCGATGACTGTGCCCCCATTCCGGATCGCACGTGGTCAAGGTCAGATACCGGCCCGGACGCGTGTACCCCGACTTACGTGGCACAGCGTCGATCACCTCGACATCCGAGGGCACGGTTTTGTAGGGGCCTTTGTCGATCCGATACGTGAACCAGGTCGCCCCGTCCGTCAGCACCACCGCGTCCCCGCGCCTGAGCTTCGGGAAGTCCTTGAACGGGTCGCCGTAGGTACGGCGGTGACCTGCGACGGAGAAGTTCCCGGTCTGCCCGAGCCCGGCCGTCCCGGCGTAGTGCCCCAGCCCCTTCTTCAGGGTGCCGGTCGCTGTGCCTTCGAGGACGGGCTTGTTCCACGTGAAACCAAGACGCGGGATGTACATGACGGCGAACGGCTTCCCGCTCCGGTACGGCGCCGGCTGCGCGGGGGTGCCCGGGCTCGTGCTCGCGCCGGGGCCCGGGGCGGGCCCTGCGGTCGGCTGGGCCCACTGGTCGTGAAGGTCGTCGATCTGGTCGTCCATGACACGGTCGGCCTGAACCCCGGTCCAGAACAGCACATAGACGACAAACAGGACGATGACGGCGCCTACCGTGATGCACAGCTCGCTGAACGTCCTGACGATCACCCGCACCGGCGGCTCCGATAAGGACTCGCTCGAGGGCCCGCTTCAGGCCTGACTACTCCACGGGCTTGGCGTAGTGCAGATCCACTGTGCCCGAGTAACCCGGCAGAGTCACCGTCCCGTCCTCGGTGACTTTCCAGCCGAGGCCGTAGACATTCACGTAGACCATGTAGTTCTGGATCGCCGGGGCGTCCGCGAGCGCCTGCTGCAGCTTCTCCGGGTCGCCGACCGCCTGGATCTTGTACGGCGGCGAGTAGACGCGGCCCTGGAGGATCAGCGTGTTGCCGACGCAGCGCACGGCGCTGGTGGAGATCAGCCGCTGGTCCATGACCTTGACGCCCTGGGCGCCGCCCTGCCAGAGCGCGTTCACCACGGCCTGGAGGTCCTGCTGGTGGATGACCAGGTAGTCGGGTTGCGGGTCCGGGTAGCCGGGGAGCTTGGCGGTGGCGTTCGGCGGGGCGTCGTTGAGCGTGACGGTGATCGCCCGGCCCTTGAGCTGCTGGGTGCCCGCGCCCTTCTCCAGTCCCGCGAGCTTGTCGTCCTGGGCCTGGGTGCTGCCGTCGTCGGCCTCGGCCAGCGACTCCACGTCTTCGCGCAGGGCCCCGTTCGTCCCCTCCAACTCGCCGTTCTTCTTGCTGCGCTCCTCGATGAGGTCGGACAGCTTCAGCAGGGAGGCGTCCGTGCGGATGTTGGTGCCCTTGGCGGTGTTGAAGCTGGTGAAGAAGAGAAGGCCGGCGAGGGCGAAGACGCCCACGGTGAGCACCCGCACGGGCCGGAAACCGCCCCGGCGATCGGCAGCGGAGGCCGAGGAGGAAGGCAGCGAGAGAACGGCAGGGGAAACGGAGGTGGGATCAGGGGGTGAACCCGTTGAATCCGTCCGGGGGGAGTCGGCAGAATTGCTCAACGTACCCTTATCTCCTTCGGCGCCGTAGAAGCACTACGCTAACGGACGCCCGGAGGAGCCCCTCAGTCCCCTGGCACGCAGCCCCCGAGCCCGACCCCAGCACTCTGCGCGGCCACGCAGCGCATCGACAGGAGAGACCCTCGTGCCGAAGTCACGTATCCGCAAGAAGGCCGACTACACGCCGCCGCCGGCGAAGCAGGCGACCGCCATCAAGCTGAACAGCCGCGCCTGGGTCGCACCCGTGATGCTGGCCATGTTCCTCATCGGGCTGGCCTGGATCGTGGTCTTCTACGTGACCGACGGCTCGCTGCCCATCGACAAGCTGGACAACTGGAACATCGTCGTCGGCTTCGGCTTCATCGCGGCCGGCTTCGGCGTCTCCACGCAGTGGAAGTAGCCCCCGAGGCAGGCCGCCGGCCAGCTCTGCCCACGGCTATCCACTGAGTTATCCACAGCGGTTTTCCACATGGGGAAAAGAAAGACGATCTGTGGATAACTCATCGAGGGTTGACGCCGGTGTGACGTAACTACCGGCTGTCACTGTCACTCGAAAAACTGTTCGCCCCCTGCCCGACCTGCGCAAACGCGGGTCGAGGACAGGGGGCACAGTTGTTCCCGCACGTTGTGCACAAGATTCGACACAGACTGTGGACAACAGCGCGCTCAGGTGAGCTGAGCAGTCCTCAGGAGCGTCACGACCAGGACGACCACCAGCATCACCGCGCAGGTCCCGAACTGCACGAGGGCCCGGCGCTCGCGGGGGGCGTGGACCATCCCGAAGCCGATGACCACACCGGCGACCAGGCCGCCGATGTGCGCCTGCCAGGAGATCCCGCTCCATCCGAAGGTGATGACCAGGTTGATCACCAGCAGAGCGATCACCGGCCGCATGTCGTAGCGCTGCCGACGCACCAGCACGGCGAGCGCCCCGAAGAGACCGAAGATCGCCCCGGAGGCGCCGAGCGAGGCCTGGTTGGGCGCGGCGATCAGGTACGTGAGCGCGCTGCCGGCCAGACCGGAGACCAGGTAGAGCGCGAGGTAGCGGACCCGGCCGAGGGCCGCTTCGAGAGGGCCGCCGATCCACCAGAGGCTGAGCATGTTGGACAGGATGTGGATGACGCTGCCGTGCAGGAACATCGAGGTCAGCAGCCGGTACCACTGGCCTTCGGCCACGCCCTGGAGTTCGCCGTACCCCAGGGCCGGCATGAACGCCCGGCCGATCAGGTCGAGCCGGTCGGTGAAACTGTCGCCGAGAGCCTGCTGGAGCACGAACATCGCCACGTTGATCCCGAGAAGGATCTTGGTGACCAGGAGGGGATCGGCTGCGATCGTGCCGCCCGCGAGGGTGCGGGGCTGCGAGGCGCCCGGAGCGTGGCCCGTGCCGGAGCCGTCGCGGACGCAGTTGGGGCACTGGAAACCGACGGAGGCGCTGACCATGCACTCGGGGCAGATCGGGCGCTCGCAGCGGGTGCAGCGAATGCCGGTCTCCCGGTCGGGGTGCCGGTAGCAGACGGGCAGGCCGCTCTGAGCGTCGTCCTGCCGGCTGCCAGGCGCCTGGTCCATGGGCTCCCCCAGTCAATGCGTGCGCGTCACGTGAGCCGTCGTGTTCGCAATGGATCGAGTCGGAATCGAGTAGGAACGGATCGTAAAGGAACCGCCCTGCTCATCCTTACGGACGAGCAGGGCGCATGGTTCCCGGCGGTACCGCTCAGCCCTTGCGGCTCTCCACGACGACCGACTCGATGACGACGTCCTTCAGCGGACGATCGGTGCGCGGGTTGGTCTGGGTGGCCGCGATGGCGTCCACGACCTTCTGGCCGGCCGGGTCGACGACCTCGCCGAAGATGGTGTGCTTGCGGGTCAGCCAGGCCGTCGGGGAGACGGTCAGGAAGAACTGCGAGCCGTTGGTGGCCGGGCCGGCGTTGGCCATGGCCAGCAGGTAGGGCCGGTCGAACCGCAGGTCCGGGTGGAACTCGTCCTCGAACTGGTAGCCGGGACCGCCGGTGCCGTTGCCCAGCGGGTCACCGCCCTGGATCATGAATCCGCTGATCACCCGGTGGAAGACCGTGCCGTCGTAGAGCCTGTCCGTGGACTTCACACCCGTTTCCGGGTTGACCCACTCACGCTCGCCGGTGGCGAGCTCGACGAAGTTCTTGACCGTCTTCGGGGCATGGTCCGGGAAGAGCCGGATCTCGATGTCGCCGTGGTTGGTCTTCAGGGTGGCGTACAGCTGCTCGGCCACGATCTGCCTTCCGTTGTCTTCCTGTGACCCCCCGATCCTCGCACGGTCCGCGGCCCGCGTGGCCGGACGGCCCGCCCTCGATCGGAACCGACGGTTCCGGCACGGAATCGCACCCGACTCGGCCTGGACGGGAGCGGGCGGGGCCGATCCGTGGCATCGTCGGCTTTGTCGCCCTGTCGACGCTCTGTTTCCAATGCCCCGACTGTTTGCATTGATCAGACTCTGTAACGATCAACACCGATCAACGCACATCCACACCGGTCCGCACCGAAGATCCGAATCCACCGATCCATCGATCCACCGATCCATCCACCGATCCATCCGCCGATCCGTCCATCCGCTGGCGCAGATGATCAGCGTGCGATCGGCGCGCGACCAGCACCCGTATGCCCGTCCGCACATGCCGGGACGGCCGTCGGCAGGCATGATCCGTCAAAGGGTGGAAAGTCGAAATACCGTACGCCACCGAGGAGGAGGAACCCGTGACCCGCATCGACAGCGTGCGCTCCGCGACCGGCTCGGCGAAGGACAGCGTGCTGCACGCCGCGGAAGTGGTGGCGCCCTACGCCGACACGGCCAAGGAGCGGGCCGCGCTCTACGCGCAGGAAGCCCGTGTACGACTCGCGCCCAAGGTGTCGCAGGCCGCCGACCAGGCCCGACTCCAGGCCCGAGTCCAGTACGACGCCCATGTCGCCCCACGTCTGGAACAGGCGAAGACACATGTCCCGCCGAAGGTCGACCTGGCCGCGCAGGAGGCGGCCGCCCGCACCCGGCTGGCCGCACGGCAGGCCGCCGACTACTCCCGGCCGAGGATCGAACAGGCGGTGGCCGCGGCCGGACCCGTACGGGACGAGGCCGCTGCCCGCGGCGTCGCCGCGCTGGCCGCCCTGCGCGGCCAGGTGACGCCGAAGGAGATCGAGAAGCTGGTGCGCAAGCACCGGCGCCGGGCCAAGGCGGGCAAGCTCGCCAAGGCGCTCGTGGTGCTGGGCGTCGTCGCCGGCGGTGCCTTCGCCGCCTGGAAGTGGTGGGACAAGCAGGCCAACCCGGACTGGCTGGTCGAGCCGCCGGCAGCCACGGAGGTGCCGGCCGCAGGCGGCCTGACCTCGGTGGACGGCAGCGGCGACACCTCGGTCCTGGACCCCGAGGTACAGGCCAAGGAGGCCGAGGAGGAAGCCGCGAAGCGCGAGGACCGCGGCTGACCGAGCACCAGCGCAAAGACCCCTCCGACCTGCGTTTCCGCAGGTCGGAGGGGTCTTGTGTGTGGAGCCTAGGGGAGTCGAACCCCTGACATCTGCCATGCAAAGACAGCGCTCTACCAACTGAGCTAAGGCCCCGCAAGAGACGACCGGCCGGAGAAACCTCTTCCCGGCGGGCGCCGCAGACCAGAGTACCGGGTCACCCGGGGTATCTCGCAAAAAGATTGGGGGTCCCCGCGGATGACCACTCTCCGTAAGATGCTCGGACGCGGTTCGCTACAGCGAACCGCGGTTTCTGGGGAAGCGATGGGGAGACGCAATGGACGCCGCACAGCAGGAAGCGACCGCGAGAGCGCGGGAACTGCAGCGGAACTGGTACGGGGAGCCGCTGGGGGCGCTCTTCCGTAAGCTCATCGACGATCTTGGCCTCAACCAGGCTCGTCTCGCGGGGGTACTGGGACTGTCGGCACCGATGCTGTCGCAGCTGATGAGCGGTCAGCGGGCGAAGATCGGCAACCCGGCCGTGGTGCAGCGAGTGCAGCTGCTCCAGGAGTTGGCGGCGCAGGTCGCGGACGGCAGCGTCAGCGCCGCCGAGGCGACCGAGCGCATGGACGAGATCAAGCGGTCGCAGGGGGGATCGGTGCTCAGTAACACCACGCAGACGACGAGCAGTTCAGGGGCGCCGACGGTCAAGCGGGTCGTCCGCGAGATCCAGTCCCTGCTGCGCTCGGTGGCCGCCGCCGGCGACATCATCGACGCCGCCGACACTCTCGCCCCGACCCACCCGGAACTGGCAGAGTTCCTCCGGGTGTACGGCGCCGGCCGTACCTCCGACGCGGTCACGCACTACCAGTCCCACCAGAGCTGAGCCCTCGGCCCGGTCGCCGAAGGGGGTTCGGCAGCCGGGCAGTCGGCAGCTCGGAGGGGCAGGCCCCTTAGGGGGCGATTCAGGGGCACACGGGGGTCGTATCGCTCATCGCGGGGGTAGCAAGGGGGGAGAACCGAGAGGGAGCAGGGGGAGCAGGGGACAAGGGGGAGGAGCTAGGTACTGCCATGGGTGAGGTCTTCGCCGCACGGTACGAACTGGCGGACCCGATCGGCCGCGGAGGGGTCGGTGCGGTCTGGCGCGCCTGGGACCACCGTCGCCGCCGCTATGTCGCCGCCAAGGTCCTCCAGCAGAGCGACGCGCACGCGCTGCTGCGGTTCGTCCGCGAACAGGCGCTGCGGATCGACCATCCCCATGTCCTCGCACCCGCCAGCTGGGCCGCCGACGACGACAAGGTCCTGTTCACCATGGACCTGGTCGCCGGCGGCTCCCTGGTCCATCTCGTCGGCGACTACGGCCCGCTGCCCCCGCTGTTCGTGTGCACCCTGCTCGACCAGTTGCTCTCCGGGCTCACCGCGGTCCACGCGGAGGGCGTCGTGCACCGCGACATCAAACCCGCCAACATCCTGCTGGAGGCCACCGGAACGGGCCGGCCCCGGCTCCGGCTCTCCGACTTCGGCATCGCGATGCGGCTCGGCGAGCCCCGGCTGACCGACACCGACCTCGTGGTGGGAACGCCCGGTTACCTCGCGCCCGAGCAACTGCTGGGTGCCGACCCGGACTTCCCGGCCGACCTGTTCGCCGTCGGCCTGGTCGCGCTGTATCTGCTGGAGGGCGCCAAACCCGATGCCAAGGCGCTCGTCGAGTACTTCGCGGAACACGGAACTCCGAGCGCCCCCAAGAGTGTTCCGGAGCCGCTGTGGCAGGTCGTGGCCACCCTCCTGCAACCGGACCCGCAGGCCCGTTTCCGTACGGCCACGGGCGCGCGCAAGGCGCTCGCGGCGGCCGTCGAGCTGCTCCCCGAGCCCGGTCCGGACGACGAGACGATCGAGATCTTCGACCAACTGGGCGCACTGCCCAAGGGGTTCGGCCCCGAGGGCCCGACTACACCGACACCCCTGCGGGACACGGATACGGGTACGGGTGCCAGATCGGGTACGGGTACGGGTACCGGCATGGGCATGGGCATGGGCATGGGCGTGGACCTGGGCATGGGCATGGATTCCCTGCCGCCCCGCCCCTACGCCGCTCCCGATCCGGGCCGCGCGGGCACCGGCTCCCTGCCCGCCCGTCCGGAGAGGGATCCGGATGCCGCCCCGCCGGGCACCGAACCGTTTCCCTTTGGCCCAGGCGCGGCCGCCCGTCCTGCCCATCCGGGCACAGGTGCCCTGCCCGCTCAGGCCGACGACGGCGCCGGTACCGGCCAGTCATGGCCCGGCACGGACTCCATACCGACCGACCCACGCCGCTCCACACATCCGGCGCCGCAGTCGGCCACCCCCACCCCTGCTCAAACCCCGGTCGCCGTCCCCTCCATGTCGGACACCGGAAGCTTCCACCTGCCGCCTCCGCAACCGACGGCCACCTCCTTCTCCACCCCTACCCCCACCCCCACTCCCCGTCCCCCCGCCTACGCGCCGACGCCCCTCTCCCCCGCGCCCTCGTACGAGCCTCCGGGCGCCGATGCCGCCACCGCCACGTACACCGCGCAGGCGCCGGCGCCGCAGACCGGTCGGCGGGGACATCGCGCCGCCCGCCGGGGGCGTCCCGGCCCGCCCGCCAAGGTCGCGGTGCCGATGCTGCTCCTCGCGTTGGCCTGCTACGCCGTGGGGTTCTGGGCGTTGGCGCGGATCTGAGCCGCCGCCGCCCTGCGCCGGGCGGTCAGCGTCCAGACCCCGAGCACCGTCAGCAGCACGCTTCCGGCGCCGATTCCGCCCACGGCAACCGCCTTCATCGCGGGGTCACCGCCTGACGCATCGCCGCCCGAAGCGGTGTCGCCGCCGGCCCCGCCCGCCGACGGCTCCGGGTCCGGCGCGCCCACGTCGAAGAACCCGCGCGGTACCGACCGATGCGCGTATCCCGGTCCGTCCTGCGTGGTTCCACCGAGGCCGACGCGCAGGGTCAGCCCGTAGGGGCCGTCCCCGAAACGCTCGTCCACCTGCGCGGCGAGGTGCACCACGAGGTAGTACGAGCCGGCGAACCGCAAAGAGTTCGTCGGATCGGTGGGCGCGTACCGGTTGACGTATCTGACCGGCGGGACGGGGGGCAGAGCCGCCGACTTCTGGCTGCCGCCGTACCCGACGCTCGCGTTCGTCACCTCGGCTCGCACCGGGTTGTAGAGGGTCATGTCCAGGGCGTCGACCACATACCCGGAGTCCTTGTCGGCGCTGCCGAGGTCGACGGCGGCGGACACCTGGCGGCCCCAGTCGACGGGCACCTTGTAGAAGAGGGTCTGCCCGGGGACGATCTCGTCGCTCCAGACGCCCTGCTCCACGGCCGTCGCCCTGGCAAAGCCGGCCCCGCCGCGGACGGTCACCGGCTCGGCGGCGGGCGGCGTGGGCGTCGCGGAGTTCCAGGCCTCGGGAACGCTGGTGGCGGCCGCCTTCTTCAGCGCCGGCTCGGAAACGGCCGCGAGCTCCAGCTCCCAAGACTCCTCAGACTCCTCGGTGGCGAGATCCGTCCTGTCGCCGTCACCGGAGCCCGCGCCGCTGCCGTCACCGGAGCCCGCGCCGCTGCCGTTACCGGTGCCGGTGCCGGTGCCGGTGCGCTCGACGATGACGTAGTAGGTGCCGGCCTCCTGGCACAGCCCCTTGCCCGGCAGCAGCTCACGCGCGCCCCAGGCCGTGATCGGTTGCGGGCTCTTGGACGCCCCGACGGTCACCGAGTCCCGGGAACAGCTGGCGCTGTCGGAATCCTGCACGGAGACGGTGATCCCCGCACCGACGGACAGCTCGGCGTCCGCGCGCGGGACGGCCGTCACGGAGACGTACGTGTTCGACATGCCGTCGAGTTCGAGACGGTAGTAGGCCTTCTTCTCGCCCTCCAGGGAACTCCGGTAGGTCGCGCCGGGCTCCAGACGTACCGCGTCGCTGGTGCCCGTCGCCGCCGGGGCGGTGCGGACGTCGTCGGCGAAGGCGTACGACGGGACGTCCGGCGCGGCCACGGCGACCGGACCGGGCAGCACCGCGGACGACGCGCAGAGCGCCGCCGCCACGGCGGTGATCCGCGCGAGGGCCTGCCATCCGGCCGCCCCACACCTTTCCCGCCCCGTCCGCCCCGCACGCCGGCCCATCGATTCCGCCCCCTCGCCTTCGACCGAACGTGGGCCATCCTGCCCCGCCCGTACGCGCGCCACCCGCGCATTCCGTACGAGCGTCCGAAAAGCCCGTCTCTAACCGCAGGCCCGGGGATCCGCAACACAAAACCCCGACCGCAAGCGGCGGCCGGGGTCTGCTCGGACTTCTCAGTCCTCGGTATCGGTACTCACGAACCCGTGGGCACGGAGTCAGTCGCCTCCGTCCACAGATCCTGCTCGGCGCGATCCGCCTGGATCTGGCGGTACACAAGGAGCCCGCCGATGGCGGCCAGTGCGACCAGGAGAAGCTTCTTCACCGCGCGACCTCGTCTTTCCTTGACGTAGGGGACCTCTGGCGCCCGACTATACACACCGACCGATACCGATCGGTGACCTGCGTCCAGCCCTCAACTCCCGCCCCCGGCAGCGCAGTAGCAGCGGTTCGCAGCGCGGATCACACCACTCCGATCGGAGGGTGATCACATCTCCACAGAGGGTGACTTTCACCCCTTCCCGCCCCACCTGATCCACTCTCCTCCCTTTTATGGCTGCTTGCACCCATCCGGGTGGTGTTCATCGGAACAACGCCACGCCGCGAGCGTCGGTCCACGACTTCGCGCCGCCCATACACATCATGAGGAAAGTACGCAAATCGCCCAACCCGAAAGTGAGGGGCCATGACCGAGAACCGGGTCATGAAGCTGTGGACCGCCATCGTCACCGCCTTCCTCGCGCTGTGCACGGCGCTCGGACTCATCACGACGACCGCCACGACGGCGGCGGCCCGGACCGAGCCGACGCACACCGGCGAGAGTGCGCCCACCACGCACACCGCGGCATGGCCGACGATCTCCTCCCCCTGGCTCTGGTCCCAGACCCGCTCTCTGCCCCCCACGATGAAACAGCGCATCCGCGCCGAGGCCCACGGAAAGTCCCCCAGCTGCCGCCACCGCGGCCTCCCGGACACGGATCCGGCCGAGAACACGCCGACCTCCTGCGACCCCGCGGAACAGGCCGAGCCGGCCATCCCCCTGCAGCGCTGAGCGGCCCTTCCCGACCCACCACGTGACGGCGAACTTGCGTACAGCCCGCACGAGCAGGCCCGGCAGCTCCCCAGGAGCCACCGGGCCTTCGCCGTGCACGCACCCATGTCCGGCCGGCCGTCAGCCGTCGACGTCCCACCCCTCCTCCGACTGTTCCATGGCGCAGAGCATCCGATGGGCCGGTATCACCAGTTCACCTGGGAGCGGAGCGATGGCCCGCACCCGGACCGCCAGGACATCGACGATCACGGACGTGCGGCGGCCGGGCAGCCTGGTGAGCCGCCAGCGGAACCGCGGCGGAACGTCCTTGGCCAGCAGTTCCGCGGTGGACAGGCTCACCCATCGGTCGTAGACCGTCGGACAGATCCGGATGCCACGACCGCACCGGACACAGGTCGGGGGCTCCAGGAACGTGACGTCGTCTCCGTCGGGCTCGGGCCACGGCGACGCGGTGGCGCCGTCGGCCAACGCCATCTGGTTGGCGGCCCGATTCCAGCAGCCGTCGCAGAACTCGACCATGAGATCGATGCGTCCCCGACTGCGCACAGCCGACCCTGACTTCCCACAGCACTGGCACCAGCGATCGCCCCGATCAGCTGTCGTCCCCATACGTTCGAGTGTGGGCGGAATCGAGCAAATGACAGTAGGTCGCGATTTGGCCGTAATAGGAGAGGACGAACCGCTGTCGCCCCTGCATGCCGAAGGCCCCCGGTCCAAGTGGACCGGGGGCCTTCCAGCTGGTGGGGCTAACAGGATTTGAACCTGTGGCCTCATCCTTATCAGGGATGCGCTCTAACCAACTGAGCTATAGCCCCGCCGCGCTCTGCGGTGTGTGTCCCGCGCGCTGACTCCTGAAGATTAGCGCACGACGCGGGCAGTCCCAAAATCGATAGTCGCGGGACCCGCAGCGAGGTTTGAGACGGCTATGACGGCAAAGGTCACTCGTCCTCGGCCAGCGTCAGCTCGACGCCGCCGACGAAGCCCGCGGAGAGGTTGTAGATGAACGCGCCGAGGGTGGCCAGCGCCGTCGCGAGGACCACATCGATGACCGCGATGATCGACGTGAACATCAGGACGTGGGGGAGCGACAGGAACGACTGAAGGTCGAAGCCGTTCGACTCGTTCGAGCCGGTCGCCTCCGAGATCGTGCCGCCGACCGTCGAGAAGACGCCCATCGCGTCCATGACCATCCACAGCACGGCCGCCGCGACGATCGTGCAGATGCCCAGCGCGATGGAGAGCAGGAAGCTGACCTTCATCACCGACCACGGGTCGGCCTTCGCCACCCGCAGCCGCGCCTTGCGGACGCGGGGCGTGGTGCGCGCGCCCGTCCGCGGCCGCCGGACCGCGCCGGCCTGGGCCGTGGCGGGCCCGGCCGCCGGACCGGCCGACGGCGTGGCCGCGGACGCCTGCTGCGTCGGGTAGGCCTGCGGCGGGTGGTAGGGCCCTGCGGGCTGCTGCGGCTGACGCTCGCCGGGAAGCGGCGACGCCTCCTGTTTGCCCTGCGAGCCTCGGGTGTCCGTCACGGTTCCCCCCTGGGATCCCTTGGCACCTTGGGTGTCGGTCGAGGGTGCCGATGAGGGGGAGTCGGACACAGGTGCCTTGATCGCCTTCAGCTGGGTCGTGTGCGTGTCCGCCGCACGTCCCTCGCCGTCCCCCGCGCCCCGCGCGTCGGTCGTACGCGCGTCCCCCTTCGACGCGGCGGAGCCACGGCCGCCGCCGTTCTTGTCCGTACCGGCAGATGTACCGGCGCCCGTGGCTCCGCTCACGATGACTCACTCCTCGGTGCTACTCAGCCGAGGGCGACTCACCCTCGTCCGTGCCGGTGGTCGTGGCCTGCTCGGCGGTCTCGTCCACGGCGTCCTCGCCGTCGACCTCCTCCGCCTCACGCCCCGCCTCGGCGTTACGTGCGATGCCGACGACGGCATCGCGCTTGCCCAGGTTGATCAGTTGGACGCCCATGGTGTCACGGCCCGTCTCCCTGACCTCGTTGACTCGCGTACGAATCACACCGCCGGACAGCGAGATGGCGAGGATCTCGTCGGTCTCCTCGACCACCAGCGCGCCGACGAGAGAACCGCGGTCCTCGACGATCTTGGCGGCCTTGATACCCAGGCCGCCGCGACCCTGGACGCGGTACTCGTCGACGGCGGTCCGCTTCGCGTACCCGCCGTCTGTGGCAGTGAACACGAACGTACCGGGTCGAACAACATTCATCGAGAGCAGCTGGTCTCCCTCACGGAAGCTCATGCCCTTGACACCCGAGGTGGCACGGCCCATGGGCCGCAGGCTTTCGTCCGTGGCGGTGAACCTGATCGACTGCGCCTTCTTGCTGATCAGAAGCAGATCATCGTCGGCCGAGACGAGTTCGGCTCCGATCAGTTCGTCGTCGGAACCGTCCTCCGTCTCACGGAGATTGATCGCGATGACACCACCGGAACGCGGCGAATCGTAATCCTTCAGAGGCGTCTTCTTCACCAGACCGCCCTTGGTGGCCAGGATCAGATACGGCGCCGCCTCGTAGTCGCGGATCGCGAGGATCTCGGCGATCGCCTCGTCCGGCTGGAAGGCCAGCAGGTTCGCGACGTGCTGACCGCGCGCGTCCCGACCGGCGTCGGGCAGCTCGTAGGCCTTCGCCCGGTACACGCGGCCCTTGTTGGTGAAGAACAGCAGCCAGTGATGCGTGGTGGAGACGAAGAAGTGGTCGACGATGTCGTCTTCCTTCAACTTCGCGCCGCGCACACCCTTGCCGCCGCGCTTCTGGGCTCGGTAGTCGTCCGCCTTCGTGCGCTTGACGTAGCCGCCGCGCGTGACGGTGACGACGATGTCCTCCTCGGCGATCAGGTCCTCGATGGACATGTCACCGTCGTAGGGCACCAGCATGGTCTTGCGGTCGTCGCCGTACTTCTCGACGATCGCGGCCAGTTCCTCGCTCACGATGCCGCGCTGGCGGACCGGGGACGAGAGGATCGCGTTGTACTCGGTGATCTTCGCCTGGAGCTCGTCGTGCTCCTGGATGATCTTCTGACGCTCCAGGGCGGCCAGTCGGCGCAGCTGCATCTCGAGGATCGCGTTCGCCTGGATCTCGTCGATCTCCAGGAGGCCCATCAGGCCCGTGCGCGCGATCTCGACGGTGTCGCTGCGCCGGATCAGCGCGATGACCTCGTCGATGGCGTCCAGGGCCTTCAGGAGGCCACGCAGGATGTGCGCGCGCTCCTCCGCCTTGCGCAGCCGGAACTTCGTGCGCCGGACGATGACCTCGATCTGGTGCGTCACCCAGTGGCGGATGAACGCGTCCAGGGACAGCGTGCGTGGGACGCCGTCGACGAGCGCCAGCATGTTGGCGCCGAAGTTCGTCTGCAGGTCCGTGTGCTTGTAGAGGTTGTTCAGGACGACCTTGGCGACCGCGTCCCTCTTGAGGACGATGACGAGACGCTGGCCGGTGCGCGACGACGTCTCGTCACGGACGTCCGCGATGCCGCCGATCTTGCCGTCCTTCACCAGGTCGGCGATCTTCTGCGCGAGGTTGTCGGGGTTGACCTGGTAGGGCAACTCCGTGACCACCAGGCACTGGCGGTTCTGGATCTCCTCGACCTCTACGACTGCCCGCATGGTGATCGAACCGCGGCCCGTGCGGTAGGCCTCCTCGATGCCCTTGCGGCCCACCACCAGGGCGCCGGTCGGGAAGTCGGGGCCCTTGATGCGCTCGATGAGCGCGTCCAGCAGCTCCTCGTGCGAGGCCTCCGGGTGCTCCAGGTACCACTGGGCGCCGGACGCGACCTCGCGCAGGTTGTGCGAGGGGATGTTCGTCGCCATGCCGACCGCGATGCCGGCCGAGCCGTTGATCAGCAGGTTGGGGAAGCGGGCCGGCAGGACGGTCGGCTCCTGGGAGCGGCCGTCGTAGTTGTCCGTGAAGTCGACGGTCTCCTCGTCGATGTCACGGACCATCTCCATGGACAGCGGCATCATCTTGCACTCGGTGTACCGCATGGCGGCCGCCGGGTCGTTGCCGGGAGATCCGAAGTTGCCGTTGGAGTCCACCAGCGGCATCCGCATCGACCACGGTTGCGCGAGGCGGACCAGCGCGTCGTAGATCGAGGAGTCGCCGTGCGGGTGGTAGTTGCCCATGACGTCGCCGACGACGCGGGCGCACTTGTAGAAGCCCTTCTCGGGCCGGTAGCCGCCGTCGTACATGGCGTACAGGACGCGACGGTGGACGGGCTTGAGGCCGTCCCGGACGTCCGGCAGCGCACGCGAGACGATGACGGACATCGCGTAGTCGAGGTACGAACGCTGCATCTCCGTCTCGAGCCCGACGGGCTCGATGCGCATCACGACGTCGCCGCCCTCTTCAGGCGTGACGGGAGTGTTCTCGTCGGTCATTGCTGGTGGGGATCCTTCCTGGTGCGGTCAGCTGAGACCGACTCAGATGTCGAGGAAGCGGACGTCCTTGGCGTTGCGCTGGATGAAGGCGCGACGCGCCTCGACGTCCTCGCCCATCAAAACCGAGAACAGGTCGTCGGCCTGGGCTGCGTCGTCCAGGGTGACCTGGCCGAGGACGCGGTGCTCCTGGTCCATGGTGGTGATGCGCAGTTCCTCGGCGTTCATCTCGCCGAGGCCCTTGAAGCGCTGGATCGAGTCCTCGCGCACCCGCTTGCCGCGCTGGCGGCCCATCTCGAGCAGCGCGTCGCGCTCGCGGTCGGAGTACGCGTACTCGATGTCCTCCCGGCCCCACTTGATCTTGTAGAGCGGCGGGCGGGACAGGAACACGTGCCCGGCCTCGACCAGCGGCCGCATGAAGCGGAACAGGAAGGTCAGCAGCAGGGTGTTGATGTGCTGGCCGTCGACGTCGGCGTCCGCCATCAGGATGATCTTGTGATAGCGGAGCCGGGAGATGTCGAAGTCCTCGTGCACACCGGTGCCGAAGGCGGAGATCAGCGCCTGGATCTCCTGGTTCTGCAGGATCTTGTCGATCCGCGCCTTCTCGACGTTGAGGATCTTGCCCCGGATCGGGAGGATCGCCTGGTACTGCGGGTTGCGGCCGGACTTGGCCGAACCGCCGGCGGAGTCACCCTCGACGATGAAGATCTCGCACTTGATGGGGTCGTTCGACTGGCAGTCGGAGAGCTTGCCCGGCAGGGACGCCGACTCCAGCAGGCCCTTACGACGTGTCAGGTCGCGCGCCTTGCGGGCCGCCACGCGCGCGGTGGCCGCCTGGATGCCCTTGCGGACGATGTCCGCCGCCTCGACCGGGTTGCGGTCCAGCCAGTCGTTGAGGTGCTCGTAGACGGCCTTCTGGACGAAGGTCTTCGCCTCCGTGTTGCCCAGCTTGGTCTTCGTCTGGCCCTCGAACTGGGGCTCGCTCAGCTTGACGGAGATGATCGCGGTCAGACCCTCGCGGATGTCGTCGCCCGTGAGGTTGTCGTCCTTCTCGCGCAGCAGCTTCTTGTCGCGCGCGTACTTGTTGACCAGGTTCGTCAGCGCCGCGCGGAAGCCCTCTTCGTGCGTACCGCCCTCATGCGTGTGGATGATGTTGGCGAAGGAGTACACGCCCTCGCTGTAGCCGCTGTTCCACTGCATCGCGACTTCGAGGGAGAGGGCCTTGTCCTTGTCCTCCGCCTCGAGGTCGATCACCGTCGGGTGCACCACGTCGCCCTTGCGGGAGTTGAGGTACTTCACGAAGTCGACGATGCCGCCCTCGTAGTGGTACGTGACGGTCTTGACCTCGTCCTTCTCGTCCGCACCCGCCTCGTCCGCCCCGGCGGTGGCCTTCGCCGACTCGCGCTCGTCGGTGAGCTTGATCGTCAAGCCCTTGTTGAGGAACGCCATCTCCTGGAAGCGCCGCGAGAGCGTCTCGAAGGAGTACTCCGTGGTCTCGAAGATGTCGCCGTCCGCCCAGAAGGTGACCGACGTGCCGGTCTCGTCCGTGGCCTCGTGCTTGACCAGCGGGGCCGTGGGGACGCCCATCTTGTAGTCCTGCGTCCAGCGGTGGCCGTCGGTCCTGACCTCGACCGCGACCTTGCTCGACAGGGCGTTCACGACCGAGACGCCGACGCCGTGCAGACCGCCGGAGACCGCGTAACCGCCGCCGCCGAACTTGCCGCCCGCGTGCAGCACCGTGAGCACGACCTCGAGGGCCGGCTTGCCCTCGGAGGGGACGATGCCCACCGGGATGCCCCGGCCGTTGTCGATGACGCGCACACCGCCGTCGGCCAGGATCGTCACGTCGATGGTGTCCGCGTGACCGGCCAGCGCCTCGTCGACCGAGTTGTCGACGACCTCGTACACGAGGTGGTGCAGCCCTCGCTCACCGGTCGAACCGATGTACATACCGGGTCGCTTGCGGACGGCGTCCAGGCCCTCGAGGACGGTAATGGCGCTGGCGTCGTACGAGGCGGTGACCTCGCTGCTCGAGATGCTCGAGATGCTCGAGTTGCTCGAGGCGATGACCTCGTCGTTCGCGCCGGCGTCGGTGGACGGGATGTTCTCGTTGGGGTTGCCGGAATCGGCCACGAAGCGCCCTTTCTGGCACAGCACTAGCCAGGCTCGTCGGCGGGTTGCCGGAGCGGCTGCGGCATGTTGCGTTGGTAAGCCTTGATCAGCGTTGCTCAGCTTTTCCCGGGCGGTCCCCACGTTCGGGGCGGGATTGGCTTCCAGTCTACCGGTAGCACTGACAGTGATGGGGGTTTGCCGGTACCTGAGTCCGCATGTGCCGCCCTCAACCGGTCTCTTTCGAGTCCCGATATATGGATGGGGGCTCCAAGAGGCTCACGGAGGCACTCAGCGCTTCCGGGTGTCAACCCTTGGCTACTTGGGAGTCAGGTCGCGATTCGCACCCGCACGCGGGCACACGCGACGAAGGCCGGGCGGTCACGACAGAACCGTCCCGGCCTTCGAATACGTGACATACGTCACCCATAGGTGTCGCCGGGACCGGTGCTCCCAGGGGCCCTCAAGGGGCCGTAGCGGCGCACGGGACCACCGGGACCCAGCACCTTGATCAGTCGCACCGTGCCGTGCCCCAGATCCTCGTTCAGGCGCGCCACCAGAGCCGGGGCGAGCAGCCGCAGGTTCGTCGCCCAGGCCGTGGAGTCGCAGCGCACGATCAGCGTCCGCTCGTCCTCGTCGTACTTCTCCGGCAGGCAGTGCTTGGCCAGGTCCTCGCCGACGATCTGCGGCCACCGGCCCATCACCCCGCCCACCGCCGCCGGCGCCTCCCACCCGCGCTCGGTGAGCAGCCGGTTGATGGCGGCGCCCAGCGCCATCGGGTCGCGGCCGTCGGCGCGCGCTCCGGAGCGCAGGCCGCCCCCGCGCCGGGCCTGCTTCTTCTGCTGCACCGCGTCCCCGCGCGCGCGTGCCTGCTCGCGTGCCGCCCTGAGCGCCACGCGCGCGAGGTCGACGCCGGACGGCTCGGGGCCGCGCTCGGGGTTCCGCTCCGGGGCGGGCTCGTCGGCGCTCATACGCGCTCCACCGTCCCCCCGGACACGGTGTACCGCGCCCCCGCGAGGACGTCCGGCACGTCGTCGTCGACCGCGGCCGTCACCAGCACCTGCTCGCCGGGCGCGACCAGCTCGGCCAGCCGCTCCCGCCGACGGGCGTCCAGCTCGGCGAAGACGTCGTCCAGGACCAGCACCGGCTCGTTGCCCTCGGCCCGCAGCAGGTCGTAGGAGGCCAGCCGCAGCGCCAGCGCGTACGACCAGGACTCGCCGTGCGAGGCGTACCCCTTGGCCGGCATCGGGCCGAGCTTGAGGATCACATCGTCCCGGTGGGGGCCCACCAGCGTGACGCCGCGCTCGATCTCCTGCTTGCGGACGTCCGCGAGCGCGGCCATCAGCTGCCCGTAGAGCTCCTCACGCGTGTGTGCCTCACCGGGGGCCGACGACTTGTACTCCAGGGCCACCGGACCGCCACCGGGCGCCAGTTGTTCGTACGCCTTGTCGGCGAGCGGCTGGATCGCGGCGACCAGGTCGAGCCGCTGGGCGAGCAGTTCGGCGCCCACGCGCGCGAGGTGCTGATCCCAGACGTCGAGCGTGGAGAGGTCCGTCCCCACGCTCGAATCCGCTCGCGCGGGAGGTGCCCCCCTGCGGCCGCCGTGCCTGCGGGCCAGCGCGGCCGTCTTCAGGAGGGTGTTGCGCTGCTTGAGGACCCGCTCGTAGTCGGAGCGCACGCCCGCCATGCGCGGGGAGCGGGCGGTGATCAGCTCGTCCAGGAAGCGGCGGCGCTCGCCCGGGTCGCCCTTCACCAGGGCGAGGTCCTCGGGCGCGAACAGCACGGTCCGCACGATGCCGAGCACATCACGGGGCCTGACCTGCGAGGACCTGTTGATACGGGCGCGGTTGGCCTTCCCGGGGTTCAGCTCCAGCTCGATCAGCTGCTGCCGCTCGCCCTGCCTGACCTGCGCCCGGATGATCGCGCGGTCGGCGCCCATGCGGACCAGGGGCGCGTCCGAGGCGACCCGGTGACTGCCGAGCGTGGCGAGATAGCCGACGGCCTCGACGAGGTTCGTCTTGCCCTGCCCGTTGGGGCCCACGAAGGCGGTGACGCCCGGGTCGAGCGGAACTTCGACCCGGGCGTACGAGCGGAAGTCGGCCAGCGACAGATGCGTGACGTGCATGGTCGTTCGCCGACCTCCCCCAGGGTTGTGGATCGCGGTGCGACCCTGTGGATCACTTGGTCGTGGACTACTTCGTCTCGACGGCGTGGCCGCCGAACTGGTTGCGCAGCGCCGCGATCATCTTCATCTGCGGCGAGTCCTCCTGTCGGGAGGCGAACCGCGCGAACAGCGAGGCCGTGATCGCGGGCAGCGGCACGGCGTTGTCGATCGCGGCCTCCACGGTCCAGCGGCCCTCGCCGGAGTCCTGTGCGAAGCCGCGCAGCTTGTCGAGGTGCTCGTCCTCGTCGAGCGCGTTGACCGCGAGGTCCAGCAGCCAGGACCGGATGACCGTGCCCTCCTGCCAGGAGCGGAAGACCTCGCGCACGTCCGTGACGGAGTCGACCTTCTCCAGGAGCTCCCAGCCCTCGGCGTAGGCCTGCATCATCGCGTACTCGATGCCGTTGTGGACCATCTTCGCGAAGTGCCCGGCGCCGACCTTGCCGGCGTGGACCGCGCCGAAGTCGCCCTCGGGCTTGAGGGCGTCGAAGACCGGCTGCACCTTGGCCACGTTCTCCGCGGCGCCGCCGTACATCAGCGCATAGCCGTTCTCCAGGCCCCAGACGCCGCCGGAGACGCCGCAGTCGACGAAGCCTATGCCCTTGGCGGCCAGCTCCTCGGCGTGCTTCTCGTCGTCCGTCCAGCGGGAGTTGCCGCCGTCCACGACCACGTCACCCGGCTCCAGGAGCTCGCCGAGCTCGTCGACGGTGGACTGGGTCGCGGCGCCGGCCGGAACCATCACCCAGACCACGCGCGGGCCCTCGAGCTTGCCCACAAGCTCTTGGAGGCTGTGGACATCGGCGAGGTCCGGGTTGCGGTCGTATCCGACGACGGTGTGGCCTGCGCGGCGGATCCGCTCGCGCATGTTGCCGCCCATCTTGCCGAGGCCGACGAGACCGAGCTCCATCAGTTGTTCCTTAGGTCGCTGTGTGGCGTGTGGGGCACCTTCGTACCCATGTACGAGCCTAAACCCGGACGGTCACGCACACCTGTGGGCATACGCGCTCAAACGAACGCTCCCACCTGCGGCTTACCCACAGGCCGGGGACGCTTTCTCCACGACCTGTGGACAACACCCGCGACTCAGCCGCTCAGGCGCACCGGCATGATCAGGTACTTGTAGGCCTCGTCCGCCTCCGCGTCCAGAGCCGGCTTGCCGCTGAGCAGCGCGGGCTTCGTGGACGTCGTGAAGGACAGCTGTGCGACCGGGGAGTCGATCGCGCTCAGGCCGTCCAGCAGGAAGGTCGGGTTGAAGGCGATCGAGATGTCGTCGCCCTCGAGCTGGGCGTCGACCCGCTCCACAGCCTGTGCGTCGTCGCTGGAACCGGCCTCGAGGATGAGCACGCCCTGCTCGAAGCTGAGCCGCACCGGGGTGTTGCGCTCGGCGACCAGCGCCACGCGCTTGACGGCCTCCACGAAGGGGGCGGTCTCGATCACGGCGACGGAGTTGAACTCGGTCGGGAACAGCGTGCGGTACTTCGGGAGGTCGCCCTCCAGGAGGCGGGTCGTCGTACGACGGCCGGCGCCCTCGAAACCGATCAGGCCCTCGCCGGAGCCCGAGCCGGAGAGCGCCAGGATGACGCTGTCGCCGCTCGTGAGCGCCTTGGCGGTGTCCAGGAGCGTCTTGGCGGGCACCAGGGCGACCGCGGACGCCTCGGGGTTCTCCGGCTTCCACAGGAACTCGCGGACCGCGAAGCGGTAGCGGTCGGTGGAGGCCAGCGTGACCGTGTCGCCCTCGATCTCGATGCGCACACCGGTGAGCACCGGCAGCGTGTCGTCACGACCGGCGGCGATGGCGACCTGGGCGGCCGCGGAGGCGAAGACCTCGCCGGGGACGGTGCCCGTGGCGTTCGGCATCTGCGGCAGCGACGGGTACTCCTCCACCGGCAGGGTGTGGAGAGTGAAGCGCGAGGAGCCGCAGACCACCGTGGCCCGTACACCGTCTGTGGAGATCTCCACCGGACGGTTGGGCAGGGCGCGGCAGATGTCCGCGAGCAGGCGGCCGGAGACGAGGACGGTGCCCTCCTCCTCGACCTCGGTCTCCACGGAGACCCGCGCGGAGACCTCGTAGTCGAAGCTGGACAGGCTCAGCTGGCCGTCCTCCGCCTTCAGCAGCAGGCCGGCGAGGACCGGCGCCGGCGGACGGGCCGGGAGGCTACGCGCCGCCCAGGCCACGGCCTCCGCGAGTACGTCGCGTTCCACCCGGATCTTCACTCTTGCCGCCTCCTGCTGTTGCCGGCGCTTCTCGCCCTGCCTGGCCTTCGTCGTCTGTCTCGGTGTGGTCGGCCCCGAGGCGGGGCAGAACCACCGGGGACCAGTCTGACGCACCGCACTGACAGCTGGTGCCCCTCGGGGTCAAGTCGTGACGAGGGGCAGCCGGGCACCGAGGAGCGAGTTGTGCACAGGCCCCGCTTCGAAACGGATTCCCAGCTCTCTCTAGTTGTTAGTAGTAGTAGGGCCTGTGGAAACCGTGGATAACCCCGTTTTCGCAGCTCAGAGGCGATATTTTATCCACTGGCCCTGTGGGTGGAGGCGGTGGACAACCGGGTGCTTCTGTGGAGAACAGAAAGTTCTGCACACTCCATGCACAGGCGGGGGCGAGTTCTCCCCAGCGGCGTCCCCAGGTTTACCCACGTTTCCCACAGGGCAACCCGGCGGCTTCGTGTGACGCCTTTCACTCGGCCCGGTGACGAGGCGCGTCGTGTTGCCGAACAGTGGACAGACATGTGGAGAAGCCGGAGATCGCTGGGGACAACCGGCCGCAGCCTGTGGGTTGCCGGTGGACAACTTCGTGCACAGCCTGTGGATCATTTTTTTGTCCACAGGCTGTGGACAAACTTTTTCCACGAATCCACAACCACTTGACCTGGCTCGATGGTCTCGCACAGGGCGAGCCTGTGGACACAGTCTGGACAACTTCCCGGTCCCCAGGGTGTGGACGGGAAAAAGTCGCCGAATCTGTGGAGAGTGGCCGTAACCCGGCCGGTATTCGAACAGCGGATGAGCGGCGAACGACCGTTGCCCGTCGCCGCCGGCCGGTGCGGAGGGCCTCGGGAAGGCCTTCAGACGACGAAAAGCGCCCCCGGATGTCCTCCGGGGGCGCCCTCAGCGGCGTCTGTGCCGCGGTCTTCGGTGCCGTCAGCCGTTCTTGATGCGGTTGGTCAGCTCGGTCACCTGGTTGTAGATGGAGCGCCGCTCGGCCATGAGATTGCGGATCTTGCGGTCGGCGTGCATGACCGTCGTGTGGTCGCGGCCGCCGAACAGCGCGCCGATCTTCGGCAGTGACAGGTCCGTCAGCTCGCGGCACAGGTACATGGCGATCTGGCGGGCCGTGACGAGCTGGCGGCCGCGCGAGCTGCCGCACAGGTCCTCGATCGTGAGGCCGAAGTAGTCGGCGGTCGCGCTCATGATGGCGGTCGAGGTGATCTCAGGCGTGGAGTCGTCGCCGCCGGGGATCAGGTCCTTGAGGACGATCTCCGTCAGGCCCAGGTCCACCGGCTGCCGGTTGAGCGACGCGAACGCCGTCACCCGGATCAGCGCGCCCTCCAGCTCGCGGATGTTGCGCGAGATGCGGGACGCGATGAACTCCAGTACCTCCGGCGGGGCGTTGAGCTGTTCCTGCACCGCCTTCTTGCGGAGGATCGCGATCCGCGTCTCCAACTCGGGCGGCTGGACGTCCGTGATCAGGCCCCACTCGAAACGGTTCCGCAGTCGGTCCTCCAGCGTGACCAGCTGCTTCGGCGGCCGGTCGCTGGACAGCACGATCTGCTTGTTGGCGTTGTGGAGCGTGTTGAAGGTGTGGAAGAACTCCTCCTGCGTCGACTCCTTGTCCGCGAGGAACTGGATGTCGTCGACGAGCAGGATGTCCATCTCCCGGTACCGCTTGCGGAAGCTGTCGCCCTTGCCGTCGCGGATGGAGTTGATGAACTCGTTGGTGAACTCCTCCGAGCTCACGTACCGCACGCGCGTGCCCGGGTAGAGGCTCCGCGCGTAGTGCCCGATGGCGTGCAGCAGGTGCGTCTTGCCGAGGCCCGATTCCCCGTAGATGAAGAGGGGGTTGTAGGCCTTCGCGGGCGCCTCGGCGACGGCGACGGCGGCCGCGTGCGCGAACCGGTTGGAGGCGCCGATGACGAACGTGTCGAAGAGGTACTTCGGGTTCAGGCGCGCCGTCGGCTCACCGGGGCCGGCCTTCGGCGAGGACTGCGCGGCCGACGGTCCGGGGGTGCCCGGGCCGTGCTGACCGGGTCCGTGCTGACCGGGGCCGCCGCGGTGCGGATGACCGGGACCGGCCGGCGGCTCGGGCCGCTCCCGGCGGCCGGCGTCGCGCTGGTCGTAGTCGGACCGCGACTGCTCGTACTCCGACCGCTTCTGCTCGTACGGCGACGGGTCGTACGGCGGCCGCTCCATCGACTGGGGGCGGTAGTCCTGCGACGGCGGACCGTAGGAGTCCTGCGACGAGGAGCCGTACGGGTCCTGGGAGGAGGGCGACGCGTAAGGGTCGCGCTCCGGGAAACCCAGCCGCTGCTGCTGCCAGCTGTACTCGTCCTGCTGGGGCCGCGGCCAGGCGCCGGGCTCGGGGCGCTGGTACTCCGACGGATACGCGGGCCGTGCGGTGGGCAGTTGGTCCGGGCGCGAGCCGGGGAGCTGGTCGCCGGGCGTCGGGGGCATCGGGTCGGCGCGGTGCCGGCCGTAGCCCTCGTACTGGCTGTCGTACGAGTTGTCGTATCCGGAGTCGTAGCGGCCGTCCTTCCGGCCGTCCTGCCCGTCATAGGAGCCGGCCGGGAGCTCGGGCTCCTCGTAGCGCGGCTGCTGTTGGGCAGGGGGGGCCGACGGGGCCTGGGGGTCGCCGACGGAGTCGTCGACGGTGATGGCGATGCGGATCGGGCGGCCGCACTCACGGCTCAGCGTCTCGCTGACGATCGGGGCGAGGCGGCCCTCCAGCACGCCTTTCGCAAATTCGTTCGGTACCGAGAGCAGGGCGGTGTCGGCGACCAGCGCGAGCGGCTGGCAGCGCCGGATCCAGTGCTCGTCCTTCACCTCGACGCCCTGGCCCCGGCCCTCGCCGAGGAGCTGCTCCAGTACTCGTGGCCACACTGCGGCAAGATCGGCAGGTACGTCAGCCACAGGGCACGCTCTCTCGCGGGTCCCACGAACGTGTGGTTGCGGGACGGTCGGGATTCATATGGGGCGGGGCAGGGACAAAGGAACGATTCGGAGTCCAGCCAAGGTAGTCAGGGCGGCGGGTGCGGTTCAAGTTGTTGTCCCCAGGCTGTGGATAGTGTCTCCCTGTGACTGCCGGTTTGACCGGATGGCGTAGCCGCGCGTACCGTAACCAGGTCGAGTTGTCGATGGCTGCTGCCGCCTGCCTCCGATGGGCACAGATCGCTTCAGGTGATCGGGAAGCGGTGCACTCGGGCGTTCACCGCGAGCTACCTCGTGGGCGCACGGTGACAGCCAGGACGGCACCCCGCCGCCACCGATTGATTTCTGGAGCCCCCGAGTGAGCAAGCGCACCTTCCAGCCGAACAACCGCCGTCGCGCCAAGACCCACGGCTTCCGCCTGCGGATGCGCACCCGTGCCGGTCGCGCGATTCTCGCGAACCGCCGCAGCAAGGGCCGCGCCAACCTGTCCGCCTGAGCCTGATCAGGTCATGACGTCGTGCTGCCTACCGAGCATCGGCTGAGGCGGCGCGAGGACTTCGCGACCGCGGTACGACGGGGTCGTCGGGCAGGCCGCCCGACCCTCGTGGTCCATTTTCGAAGCGGTGCCACGGACCCGCACGCGCCTGGGGAGAGCGCTCCCCCGACGCGTGCGGGTTTCGTCGTGAGCAAGGCTGTGGGCGGAGCGGTGGTGCGTAACAAGGTGAAGCGCAGACTGCGTCACCTGATGCGCGACCGGGTCAGCCTGTTCCCCCCCGGTAGCCTGGTAGTCGTACGGGCGCTGCCCGGGGCGGGCGACGCCGACCACGCACAGCTGGCCCAAGACCTGGATGCCGCCCTTCAACGGCTACTGGGAGGGGGCGCGCGATGAAGTACCCGCTACTGGCTCTGATCAAGCTCTACCAGTGGACGATCAGTCCGCTGCTCGGGCCGGTGTGCAAGTACTACCCGTCGTGCTCCCACTACGGCTTTACGGCCATCGATCGGCACGGTGCGATCAAGGGAACGGCACTCACCGCGTGGCGCATTCTGCGCTGCAACCCGTGGTCGCTCGGCGGTGTGGACCATGTCCCGCAGCGCAAGCGGCCGCGATGGCACGAAATGCTGCGCGACGCGTGGCGTGCACGCAGGGGCGGGACCTCCGCCGCCGAAACGGCCCCCGAGGAGCACTCTTCCTCGGGCCCGGCCGCAGAGACACCGTCCCATGCCCAAGGAGCATGATTAGTGGACACGATTGCCAGCCTCTTCAGCTTCATCACGACACCTGTCTCCTGGGTCATCGTCCAGTTCCACACGGTGTACGGCGCCATCTTCGGCCCCGACACCGGTTGGGCCTGGGGCCTGTCCATCGTGTCCCTGGTGATCCTGATCCGTATCTGCCTGATCCCGCTGTTCGTGAAGCAGATCAAGGCCACTCGGGCCATGCAGACGCTCCAGCCCGAGATGAAGAAGATCCAGGAGCGCTACAAGAACGACAAGCAGCGTCAGTCCGAAGAGATGATGAAGCTGTACAAGGACACGGGTACCAACCCGTTGTCCTCGTGCCTTCCCATCCTGGCGCAGTCCCCGTTCTTCTTCGCCCTGTACCACGTGCTCAACGCCATCGCCTCCGGTGACACCATCGGCGTGATCAACAAGAGCCTGCTGGCGAGTGCGCAGAAGGCGCACATCGTCGGTGCTCCGCTGGCCGCGAAGTTCACCGACGGCTCGGCGAAGGTGGAGGCGCTCGGCGCCTCGCTCACCGACGTCCGCGTGGTCACCGCGATCATGATCGTTCTGATGTCGGCGTCGCAGTTCTTCACCCAGCGCCAGCTGATGACGAAGAACGTCGACACCTCGGTGAAGACGCCGTTCATGCAGCAGCAGAAGATGCTGATGTACGTCTTCCCCGTCATGTTCGCCGTCTTCGGCATCAACTTCCCCGTGGGTGTCCTCGTCTACTGGCTCACCACCAACGTGTGGACCATGGGTCAGCAGATGTACGTGATCCGCAACAACCCGACGCCGGGTTCCAAGGCGCAGGCCGCCTACCTGGATCGCCTGTACAAGCACGTCACACACAACGGCAAGACCCGTCGCCGCAGCGAGAAGGCCATCGTCAAGGCCATCGTGGCCAAGGGCCGCGACCGCAACGACGCCGAGCGCAAGTTCATCAACGCCCTGACCAAGGTGGGCTTCGCGGCACAGGCCGACGGCAACGTCGTCAAGAGCGAGGCCCAGGCGGCTGCCCAGGCCGAGGACGGCATGTCTACGAGCGCGGCAGCCGCCAAGCGTCAGCAGCCCAAGCGCCAGTCGAAGTCGCAGCGCCAGTCTGCGACCCCGAAGGCGGCCGGCGAGCCCACCTCGCTGACCAAGTCCGACGAGCCGGAGGACGCCAAGCCCTCGGGCAGCGCCGGCGCCGCCAAGCAGGCCGGTGCCAAGCCCGGTTCCGGAGGCCGCAGCAAGGCCCAGTCCGGGCAGCGCAAGGGCGGCCCGCAGCGCCCCAAGTCCCCGTCCAAGAAGTAAGAAGGAGCCCATCCCGTGACGGAAGGCACCACCTCCGCCGCCGCCGAGGGTGCAGACACCCTGACCCGCCTGGAGCAGGAGGGCGAGATCGCGGCGGACTACCTCGAGGGTCTGCTGGACATCGCCGATCTCGACGGCGACATCGACATGGACGTCGAGGCCGACCGAGCCTCTGTGTCGATCATCAGCGACGCGGGCACCCGTGACCTGCTGAAGCTGGTCGGCCGGGACGGCGAGGTGCTGGAGGCGCTGCAGGAACTCACGCGCCTCGCCGTGCACCGGGAGACCGGCGACCGCAGCCGACTGATGCTCGACATCGCCGGCTACCGCGCCAACAAGCGCGCCGAGCTCACCGAGCTGGGCGCCAAGGCCGCGGCCGACGCGAAGAACAGCGGTGAGCCGGTCAAGATGAAGCCGATGACGCCCTTCGAGCGCAAGGTCGTGCACGACGCGGTCAAGGCCGCCGGCCTGCGCAGCGAGTCCGAGGGCGAGGAGCCGCAGCGCTTCGTCGTCGTGCTGCCCAACTGATTCGGTACGTACGTACTCCGGCCCCGTCTGTTGCGCAGGCGGGGCCGATCTTTGTCAGCCTGGTAGTTCTGGTGTCGGCGCGGGAAGCGCTGATGCGGTACGGAAGGACGGTCCCCGTGACGGAGGCAGCGGAGCTCCCCCCCGCGCCCGAAGTGGCACGAGAGGTATTCGGTGATCGCTTCGGCGATGCGGTCCGATACGCCGAGCTCTTGGCCGAGGCCGGTGTGCAGCGTGGGCTGATCGGTCCACGCGAGGTGCCCCGCCTGTGGGAGAGGCACATCTTGAACTGCGCGGTGCTCTCTGAGGTCGTACCCGAGGGCGTGACCGTGTGCGACGTCGGTTCGGGTGCCGGTCTGCCCGGCATTCCCCTGGCGCTCGTGCGGGAGGACCTGAAGATCACCTTGCTGGAGCCGCTGCTGCGACGGACCAACTTCCTCAACGAGGTCGTCGAGCTCTTGGGCCTGGACCATGTGACGGTCGCGCGTGGCCGTGCCGAGGAGGTCATGGGCAAGATCCCGCCGGTCCATGTGGTGACCGCCCGTGCCGTGGCGCCCCTGGACCGCCTGGCCGGCTGGGGTATCCCGCTGCTGCGTCCCTACGGTGAGATGCTCGCCCTCAAGGGAGACACCGCCGAGGAAGAGCTGAAGAGCGCGGCCACGGCACTGAGCAAGCTCGGGGCCGTGAGCACGTCGATCCTGCACGTAGGCGAGGGCGTGGTCGATCCGTTGTCCACGGTGGTGCGGGTCGAGGTCGGGGAGAGCCCGGGTGGTGTGCGGTTCGCGGCGAAGCGGGCCAAGGCGGCCCGCACCGGCCGAGTGCGCCGACGCCGCTGAGACGTACTCCACACAAGCTGCCAAACCCATGCACACGGAGTGTCGCGAGGATCCGGCCGCAGGCGCTGTGCATCGTGTTTCACGTGAAACGTCGCTCCCTGCTCCACGGCATCATCAGTCGCGGCCGCGCCGCGGCCGAACCCCGCGACCGTAAGCCTCTCGGTTCACTCGATGAGGGACGGGAGTTGTCCACAGAGGTGGATTTCTCCACAGAACAGCAGGCCTCACTGGTTCACGACCCCGAAGACATGGGAGGCTCTGTTCATTGCGAGCCTGAAGTCGAGGAGAGTGAATCCTTGCGGTCCGACGCCAACATCGCGGGACCGATGACCGATCCGGTCCCCGGTCCCCGTACCGAGTCGTTTGGGGAGGATGTTTCACGTGAAACACCGCCCCCGATGGACGACACTCCGATCGGTCGTGCTGCCCAACTCGCGGTGGAGGCTCTCGGCCGCGCCGGCGAGGGTCTGCCACGTCCCGAGCAGACCCGTGTGATCGTGGTCGCCAACCAGAAGGGCGGAGTGGGCAAGACGACGACGACCGTCAATCTTGCCGCGTCCCTGGCCCTGCACGGCGGCCGTGTCCTGGTGGTCGACCTCGACCCACAGGGCAACGCGTCCACCGCTCTGGGGATCGACCACCACGCCGAGGTTCCGTCCATCTATGACGTGTTGGTCGAGAGCCGTCCCCTCGCGGAGGTCGTTCAGCCCGTCCCCGATGTAGAGGGCCTCTTCTGCGCTCCCGCCACAATCGATCTCGCCGGTGCGGAGATCGAGCTGGTGTCCCTGGTGGCGCGTGAGAGCCGCCTGCAGCGAGCGATCCAGGCCTACGAACAACCGCTGGACTACATCCTCATCGACTGCCCGCCGTCCCTCGGTCTGCTGACGGTCAACGCGTTGGTGGCCGGTGCCGAGGTCCTCATCCCGATCCAGTGCGAGTACTACGCATTGGAGGGGCTGGGGCAGCTACTGCGCAACGTCGACCTGGTGCGGGGGCACCTCAACCCCACCCTGCATGTGTCGACCATCCTGCTCACCATGTACGACGGCCGGACGCGTCTTGCGTCGCAGGTCGCCGAAGAGGTGCGCACCCACTTCGGTGACGAGGTTCTCCGGACGAGCATTCCCCGCTCGGTCCGTATCTCCGAGGCGCCGAGCTACGGGCAGACGGTGCTGACCTACGATCCCGGATCGAGCGGCGCCCTGTCTTACCTTGAGGCAGCACGAGAACTTGCGCTGAGGGGTGTCGAGGTCAGTTACGACGCCACGCACGCCCACATCGGCGCCCAGAACAACCGGAACATGGTGGAGGGGATCCAGTGAGTGAGCGACGGAGGGGGCTCGGCCGAGGTCTTGGAGCGCTGATTCCTGCTGCCCCGACGGAGAAGACACCGGCACAGTCCGCGGTGGGCGGCGGGGGATCCACGTCTCCCGCAGTGGTACCGGTGCTGACGACCGACCGTGGAGTGGCCGCGGCGAAGGTGGCCACGCTGCCGCCTGTTTCACGTGAAACAGAGGAGCTGTCGGTGTTCGGCGTCATGGAGACGCCCGCGCCGCCGATCGGCGCGCACTTCGCCGAGATCCCTCTCGACCACATCACGCCGAACCCGCGCCAGCCGCGTGAGGTTTTCGATGAGGACGCGCTGCACGAACTCATCACCTCCATCCAGGAGGTCGGCCTGCTTCAGCCGGTTGTGGTGCGTCAGACCGGTCCGGCCCGCTACGAGCTCATCATGGGCGAGCGGCGGTGGCGGGCCTGCCGTGAGGCCGGCCTGGAAGCGATCCCGGCGATCGTGCGGGCCACGGACGACGAGAAGCTTCTCCTGGACGCACTCCTGGAGAACCTTCACCGGGCCCAGCTGAACCCGCTGGAAGAGGCAGCCGCCTACGACCAGTTGCTGAAGGACTTCAACTGCACGCACGACCAGTTGGCGGACCGCATCGGCCGGTCCCGCCCACAGGTCTCCAACACCCTGCGTCTGTTGAAGCTCTCGCCGGCGGTCCAGCGCCGGGTCGCGGCCGGAGTGCTTTCCGCCGGTCATGCCCGGGCGCTGCTCTCCGTCGACGACTCGGAGGAGCAGGACCGGCTGGCCCACCGCATCGTGGCCGAGGGACTCTCGGTGCGGGCCGTCGAGGAGATCGTGACCCTCATGGGCTCGCGTCCGCAGACGGCTCAGCGTGCCAAGGGGCCGCGCGCCGGTGGCAGGGTCTCCCCGGCGCTGACCGACCTCGCGACCCGGCTCTCGGACCGCTTTGAGACGCGGGTGAAGGTCGACCTGGGGCAGAAGAAGGGCAAGATCACTGTCGAGTTCGCCTCGATGGAGGATCTCGAGCGCATCCTCGACACGCTCGCTCCCGGCGAGGGTCCTGTCCTGCAGAAGGGCCTCGTGGACGGCGACACCGAGGCAGCGGAAGACGAAACGGAAGACTGAGCGGCTGCTCGGCAGAGGCGGCGCTGGTCCTGGAAGTCTGTGAGCGAGCCGTGTCCGGTGTGTACCGGAACACGGCTCGCTCTTTGCTTTCAGTCGGTATCGATGGAATCGCATCGTGGATACGATGCGGTTGGGGCTATGGCGCATCCACCTGGTAGCACCTCGGAGCGGGAGGCGGGGGCCATGCGAACGATGAGCCGGACCGGACTGGTGAGCGCCGGACTGGGACTGGGCGCCGTCGGCGGTTTCGTCGGCAGTCTGCTCAGGGAACGGAGCGCTCTGACAGCCGCTCGCGACGCCGCGGGCGAAGGAAGCGAGGAACAGCCTTCATGGGGCGTCGGCTCGTACCGCTCACGCTGGACAACCTTCAGGACCTTCCCAAGCGCTGTCGCTCGTGTGTCTTCTGGGAACTGGACCCCGTCCGCGGTGCGGCCGCGCTGAAGGCAGGGAAGTCCGCCCTGGAGAAGGAGTCCTGGATCTCCGCTGTCCTGCTGGACTGGGGGTCGTGCGGCCGGGTCGTCTACGTGGATGACGTCCCCGTGGGCTTTGTGCTCTACGCCCCTCCTGCCTACGTTCCCCGCTCGACGGCGTTCCCCACGAGTCCCGTGTCCCCGGACGCCGTGCAGTTGATGACCGCGTTCATCATGCCGGGCTACCAGGGGCAGGGACTCGGCCGTGTGATGGTCCAGACGGTCGCCAAGGACCTGCTGCGTCGGGGCTTCAAGGCGATCGAGGCATTCGGCGACGCCCGCTGGCAGGAGCCGGCCTGTGTGCTCCCGGCGGACCACCTGCTGGCGGTGGGCTTCAAGACCATGCGCCCTCATCCATCCCATCCTCGGATGAGGCTGGAGCTGCGGACCACGCTCTCCTGGAAGGAAGACGTGGAGATGGCGCTCGACCGGTTGCTGGGAGCGGTCCAGAAGGAGCCGGCGTTGCGCCCGCTGTAGACGCCTTGGGTGACGCGCTCTGGTGGGACCCGTTTGGTGGCGCGTTCGGGAAAGCGAAGGGGCCGGCCCTCTCGGGCCGGCCCCTTCGTGTTTCACGTGAAACATCAGCCGTCGGCGGGACGGCTCAGTGCGTCAGTCGTGCGTCACTCGGAGATGAAGGTCTCCAGATCGCGGACGAGCGCAGCCTTCGGCTTGGCGCCGACGATCGTCTTGGCGACCTCGCCGCCCTGGTACACGTTCAGGGTCGGGATCGACATGACGCCGTACTTGGCAGCCGTGGCCGGGTTCTCGTCGATGTTGAGCTTGACGATCTCGATCTTCTCGCCGTGCTCGGCCGCGATGGCCTCGAGAGAGGGAGCGATCTGGCGGCACGGGCCGCACCACTCGGCCCAGAAGTCCACCAGGACGGGCTTGTCGCTCTTGAGGACGACCTCTTCGAAGTCGGCGTCGGTCACATTCTTCAGGGTGCCGGCCACAGGGGGCTCCTTAATTCTTGGTGCGGTGGGGCGGGAGAGGGTCAGACAGAGGTCTTCTCGGGCTCGGACTGCTCCTCGTCCGCCAGGGCGGCGAGGTAGCGCTCGGCGTCGAGAGCGGAGGAGCAGCCGGTGCCGGCCGCGGTGATCGCCTGACGGTAGGTGTGGTCCACCACGTCACCGCCGGCGAAGACGCCGGTGAGGTTCGTCCGGGTGGAAGGCGCGTCGACCTTCAGGTAGCCCTCCTCGTCGAGGTCGAGCTGACCCTTGAAGAGCTCGGTGCGCGGGTCGTGGCCGATCGCGATGAACAGTCCGGTCACCGCCAGGTCCGAGAGCTCGCCGGTCTTGAGGTTGCGCAGCTTCAGCCCGGCCAGCTTCGGGTCCCCCTGGATCTCGGCGACCTCGCTGTCCCAGACGAACTTGATCTTCGGGTCGGCGAAGGCACGCTCCTGCATCGCCTTGGAGGCGCGCAGGGTGTCCCGGCGGTGGACGATCGTCACGGACTTGGCGAAGCGCGAGAGGAAGGTGGCCTCCTCCATCGCCGTGTCGCCGCCGCCGATCACGGCGATGTCCTGCTCCTTGAAGAAGAAGCCGTCACACGTGGCGCACCAGGAGACACCCCGACCGGACAGCGCGTCCTCGTTCGGCAGGCCGAGCTTGCGGTGCTGGGAGCCGGTGGTGACGATGACAGCCTTGGCCCGGTGGACCGTGCCCGCGGTGTCCGTGACGGTCTTGATCTCACCCGTGAGGTCGACGGAGACGATGTCGTCGGGGATCAGCTCGGCGCCGAAGCGCTCGGCCTGGGAGCGCATGTTGTCCATGAGCTCGGGGCCCATGATGCCGTCCTGGAAGCCGGGGAAGTTCTCCACCTCGGTGGTGTTCATGAGTGCACCGCCCGCGGTGACGGCCCCTTCGAACACCAGCGGCTTCAGCGACGCGCGTGCGGTGTACAGGGCCGCGGTGTAGCCGGCAGGCCCGGAGCCGATGATGATCACGTTACGGACGTCGCTCACGGCTTGGTTCCTCGTCTCTGGACTGCTTCTCGACGGGTGGGAGCTTCTGGACTCTCACCCCACCCAACGGATCCTAAGGGGCGTCCATTCCCACTGTGTCCGGGCACACGAAGGGGCGACACCGCAGGGGATCCCGTCGCGGATGCCAACGGAGAAGCCAGGGAGAAACCAGGAGGGAGGCCGGGGGAAACGACGTGCAGGACCGAGACGGTAGGCGGGCCGTCAGCGACGTGTGTAGGAGTCCGTCAGCAGGACCTTGGCCGGGCTCGACGACGGATGATCCACACAGGTCTTGTCCATGATGAAGACGTCGATCTTCGTGCTGTCCGAGGCGTCGGGCAGCACGACGAGCAGGGCGACCGTCCCCTGGTACGTGCCCTCCTCGGTGGCGAGGGCCGCGTCCTCGCGGCCGATGCCCTGCTGCACGCAAGGGGGAACCACGGGCTGCCGGAGGACCTTGGGCGACGGTTCGGTGGTGCCTTGGATTCCCATGCTCTCCGGGACACGCGAGCTGCCGGCATTGGTCAGGAGGTCGGCGACCTGTCCTTCGAGCTTGCTCGCGGCGAAGGTGTCCGGCCCGGCGGACTGATGCACCAAGGTGCCCGACCCTCCACCACCTGTGAGGGAAGACACCAGGACGGAACCGAGCCCCAGCGCCGCGGCAGTGAAGACCGCGCCGAGAACGGCGACCTTGCGACGCCTGCCCCGCTTGCGGTCCTTGCGGCCCGGACCGGTGGCGCCGGTGCGGGCGTGCCCCGCGGGTCGGTCCGTCGCCGTCGTTGTTTCACGTGAAACAGGGAGCGCGTCTGCGTCGGCCTTGATTCCGGTGGCCGCCTCCGGAGCGTTTTCGCTCTCCCGGGCCGTGGCGTTCAGGAGGGCCTCGGCGGCGAGTGCGGCATCGATGCGGTGGGCGACATCGTCCGGCATGCGCGGCGGACCGGGGAAAGTGCCCAGCAGGCCGCGGATCTCCTCGAGCGAGGTGTGGACGTCCGTGCAGAGCTCGCAGGCGTCCAGGTGCCGGCGCAGGTCCGCGCTCCGGGCAGGTGCGAGCAGGCCCTCGGCGAGGTCGGAGATCTCCGCGACATCCGGGTGCCCGGTCGTGTCCGTCGTCGATGTCACGTTCGCCCACCTCCGCCCTTCACAGCAGCTGAATCGCCTGTCCCGGTGTTGCCCGGTCCCTCGTCACGAGGTTCCGCTGCCGGTGTGACGGATGTCCCCTGCGCCCGGTTCCGTCCTGAGCCGCTTTCTCTCCCGCTGCCGGTGCTGTCCGGCCGCAGATGGGTCAGGAGCGGCAGGAGTCTTGCCCTGCCTCGTGCGCAGCGGCTCTTGACCGTTCCGGTCGGCACGTCGAGCATGCGGGCGGCCTCGGCGACCGGGTAGCCCTGCATGTCCACGAGGACCAGGGCGGCCCGCTGGTCGGGCGGGAGGGTGCCGAGCGCTTCGAGGAGCTGGCGGTGCAGGTCGTTGCGTTCCGCGGGAGCGGCGGCCGACTCATGCGGCTCGAGCAGTTGCTCCAGTCGCTCGGTGTCGTCGACCGGCGAGGTCTTGCGGGACGCGGCCTTGCGGGCGCGGTCCAGGCAGGCGTTCACGGTGATGCGGTGCAGCCAGGTCGTGACGGCGGACTGGCCGCGGAAGGTGTGGGCGGCCCGGTAGGCGGACACGAGGGCGTCCTGGACGGCGTCAGCGGCCTCCTCGCGGTCTCCCAGCGTGCGCAGGGCCACCGCCCAGAGCCGGTCGCGGTGACGCCGCACGAGCTCACCGAAGGCGTCGGGGTCGCCCTCGACGTGGTGAGTGAGGAGGTCCTGGTCGCTCACCCCGTCATAGGCGGCGCCTTCTGCCATCGGACCCCCTCCCCCTCGGTGAGACGTCAGCCCGTGAACTTCACGTCGGTGATGGCCTGCTTGTAGCCGGCATCGCTGTACTGGTCGCCAGCAGCGTAGGGCAGAGCGGTGAGCCAGACGAGCACATACCGCGTCTTGACCGCCTTGGTGGCCTTGACCGTGGCGGCGGTTCCGGACGTGCTGAGCGTGCCGATCTTCTGCATGGACTTGAGGGCACTCGCGGACGGATTCAGCGAGTCGGCGGCGTACAAGTTCACGGTCGTGTGATTGCCGCCGTAGTAGAGCCCTATCGTCGCCGCGGAGATCTCCTGTGCCGAGCCGAGGTCGTAGACGATGCCCACGCCCGGCTTGTACGGCGCGAGCACCGGTCCGCCGAGGAAGCTGGACGTCCGCCAGTAGGTCGAGCTGTCGCCGTCGTAGGTTTCGCCGACGTCGTTGGGGTGCTGGGCGTCGCCGCTCACGACGTACTCCGCCGCGCCCTTGATCTTCAGCTGTTGGGGAGCCTTGGGCGCGGCGCTGTTCTTGTCGCCGTCGTCCGTCGTCTGCGTCTGGTTGGTGTCCTCGGACTTGCTCTCCATCAGAGCGTCCGCGAGCTGCCAGCTGCCGAGTCCGAGGGCGGCGATGAGGAGGGCCGAGACCGCCCACTTCAGAGCCTTGCCGGTGCGACTCTGCAGCGGAGGGAGCGGAGCCGCCACAGGCTGGGTGGCGCCCGGGTGCGGTGCCGGACGGCCGTAGGTGCCCTGCTGGTAGGTCGTGCGCTGGTACTCGGGCGGTGCGGTGAACGCGGGCTCCGGCGGGCGGATGCGGGGCATCTCGCCGATCGCCTTCACCAGCTCCTCCGGCGTGGTGCAGGCGGCCTCGTGCCGGGAGGCGGTCGCGCCGTCGTTGACGAGGGCGCGCATGGCCAGCTCCGACAGGCCCCGGTGGACGCCGGCCCGCACCTGGTCGGGGGCGATCAATCCGACGTCCTTGGGCAGCCCGGACAGGCCGTACGCGTCGTTCTCGTAGGGCCAGCGCTGGGTGAGCGCCGAGTACAACAGGGCGCCGATCGCCTCGGTGTCGGTGCGCTGAGGGGTGTCGGTGGTGATGCCGCGCAGGGCGGCGTTCACGGCGAGGCCGCGGATGCGCCACTGGCCCGAGGAGGTGCGCAGCACGGCATTGGGGTTCAGCCGCAGATGCGACAGGCCCTCGCGGTGCGCGGCGGCCATGGCGGAGGCGATCTGACTGACCATCTGGTAGGCGTCGTGCGGTTCCAGCGGGCCGGCCGCGAGCAGCGCGGTCAGCTCGGTGGCGTCGGGCAGCCACTCGTGGACGACGTAGACGAGGTCGTTCTCCTCGACGGCGTCCAGCACTTGGACGAATCGGGGATCGCCGAGCAGGGCCGAGGAGCGGGCCGCGGCCAGCACCGAACGGGCCCGTGTGTGGTCCGCAGGCAGGATGTGCACGCCCACGGCACGACGGAGTTTCTCGTCGACCGCACGCCAACTGCTGAAACCGTCCAGACGGGTGACGCACTCTTCGAGGCGATAGCGTCTGGCGAGCTTGTGTCCACTGTGCAGTTCCGGCGGTGAGGCCTTCCCGGGACGCTCCGCCCCGCCGCTCCCCTGTGCCTCGTCGCTGTCCGTGTCCTGCTCCCGGTTCTTGACCACCCCGTCGGCCGTGGACTGGTCCGCTTGTGCGGTCAGCGGCTCGTCACCGCTGTTGTCTGCCACGTCGACGGCAGCTGTGCTCCGTTCCGCCACCGTCGTTCCTGCCTCCCCATCCAGTGCGCGCCGTCCGACCTCGTGCGCGCCGTTCGACGCCGAACCCAATTGTGCCCATAGTCCGTCGCTATGCACGACACGCGGCGGCGGACGATGGTTGTGCGCCTACCTCGTCCTGGGACCTGTGCAGCGGATCATGCCGCATGCCTGAGGTCCGGCACGCACTGCCCCGGAGGAAGTGCTCCCCTCGCCGCAACTGACTCCCGCTCATCGGGTACCACTCCTTTCCTCCGCCCCGGTTGTGGGACGGCCCTAGCGGCCCAGGCGTCCGCGGACCATGCCGACGAGCGAGTTGAGCTCCTCGATGCGCATGCGGCGGGCGGCGACGAAGAAGATGCCGAACAACAGGACCCCGCCGGCCAGCAGCGCGGCGAAGGAGCCGAGGACGCCCTGGCCCAGGGTGTGGCCGATGCCGTAGCAGGCCGCGCCGCTGATCAGGGCGGCCGGCACGGAGGCGATGCACAGCCGTGCGTAGGTGCGCAGGACGTGGGAGCCGTCGAGGTCGCCGCCGAGCCGCTTGCGCAGCCGGTTCCAGGCGACGCCGACGCCGATCGCGTACGCCAGACCGTAGGCGGCCGCCATGCCGACCACGGCCCAGCGGGCGGGAAGGACGAAGAAGCAGACTGCCGAGGCGCTCGCGTTGACCGCGGCCACGATGACCGTGTTGTAGAAGGGCGTGCGGGTGTCTTCGTAGGCGTAGAAGGCGCGCAGGACGACGTACTGCACGGAGTAGGGGATCAGGCCGAGGCCGAAGGCCATCAGCATGAAGCCCATGTTCGTGGCCTCGCTGGTGCCGGAGGAACCGAAGATCAGCGTGCACATCGGGATGCCGAGCGCGAGGAAGCCGAAGGCGATCGGCACGATCGCGACGGCCGTGGTGCGCAGGCCCTGGGAGATGTCGTCGCGGACCGCGCCGGCGTCGCCCTCGGCCGCCGAACGGGAGATGCGCGGCAGCAGGGCGGCCATGAGGGAGACGGTGATGATGGCCTGCGGCAGTCCCCAGATCAGCTGGGCGTTGGCGTAGGCGGCGAAGCCGGTGCCGTCGACCGGCGAGTCGGTGCCGGCCGAGGTGGACAGCTGGGTGACGACGAGCGCGCCGGCCTGGTTGGCCAGGACGAACAGGACGGTCCACTTGGCGAGGGTGGCCGCCTTGCCGAGGCCGTGGCCCTTCCAGTCGAAGCGCAGCCGCAGCCGGAACCCGGTCTCGCGCAGGTACGGGATCATCGCGAGGGCCTGCACGACCAGGCCGAGCAGGACGCCGAGGCCGAGGAGCCGCTCGCCCTCCGGTGGAATGGTCGTGACCTTCATACCGGAGTCGGCGGCGGTGCCGTAGACCCAGATGAACATGCCCAGCGTCACGATGATGACGATGTTGTTCAGGACCGGCGTCCACATCATCGCGCCGAATTTGCCGCGGGCGTTGAGGATCTGGCCCATCACCACGTGGACGCCCATGAAGAAGATCGAGGGCAGGAAGTAGCGGACGAAGGTGATGCCGACCTCGTTGGCCGCCGGGTCGCTGGCGACCGAGTCGGACAGCAGGCGGATCAGGACGGGCGCAGCCACGATCGAGGCGGCGGTGAGCAGGCCGAGCGCCACCATGACCAGCGTGAGCAGACGGTTGGCGAAGGCCTCGCCGCCGTCCTCGTCCTCCTTCATGGCCCGCACGAGCTGCGGTACGAAGACGGAGTTGAGGCCGCCGCCGACGGTCAGGATGTAGATCATCGTCGGCAACTGGTAGGCGACCTGGAAGGTGTCGCCGAGCAGGCCGACGCCGAGCGCCGAGACGATCAGAGCGGAGCGGACGAAGCCGGTGAGGCGGGAGACCATCGTGCCGGCCGCCATGACGGCGCTGGACTTCAGCAGGCCCGCGGCGCGCCCGCTCTTCTTCGCGGCGGCTGCGGAGGCGGAAGCAGAGGCCGGGGCAGGAGCCGCCACACCGGCCGCGGCCGGTGTGGCGGTGAGGTTCATGGTCTGGTCGGCCGCGGGCGACGAGGCGACCGGCGCCTGGTACTGCGGCGGCGTCCCCTGCCCGCCCGGGGCGTGGGCCGGACCGGGCACCGCAGGGGGCCCTGCCTGCGGACGGGAGCCGCTCTGCTGCTGGTCCCGGAAGAGGTGGGCGAAGGCGTCGGGCTGGTGCTGCTCCTCGCCGGAGTGCGTCACGAGGTCGTCCACGCCCACGAACTGGGTCGTGCGCGGGTCGTCGCCGTACGGCAGGTACTGCGTGGGACCCTCGGGCTCGGGCGCCGGGGTCTGGGCCCACACATGCGGATCGGGGGCGTACGGGGACTGCGCGGGCCGGCCGTACAGCGGCTGCTGGGGCGAGTAGGCGCCCGGCGGCGGGGGGTGCGCGGCGCGGTCGTAGAGCGCCTCGGCGACCGGGTCCTGGGCGGTGAGGTCCTGCGCCTGGTAGGGGTCCTGGTCGTAGGCGTCCTGGAGGTACATGTCCGCCGGGTGCTGCGGCGGCACCTGGCCGTGCTCGGGCGGCGGGCCCTCCGGGTGGCCCGAGCCGCCCGCGGCCTGGCCGCGGTCACCGTCGTACGGCGCGTTCATGGTTTACCCCACCTCATCGTCCCGGGCCCACCGGCCACGACATCCTCAACGGTCCACTCTCTCACCCGTGCCGGACGGGTCGGCGCTTTCCGCTGCGGTGTCCGCTGTCTCGTCACTCGGCTGCTCCGGGTCGTCTGCCCCGGCACCGGTGCCGGACTCTTCCTTGGGGCGGTCTTCGGGGCCCTCGGGGTTCTGCGAGGCGTCGGCGGGCTCGTCAGCCGCGTCGGGAGCGTCCTCGCCGTCCTCGCTGCGCTCCCGGGCCGCGGCACGCTTGCGCTGGGTGTACATCCGGAAGCCGGCCAGCACGAGCAGCAGGACGCCGCCGCCGATGACCAGCATCACGGTGGCCGTGATCTCGGTGACCTTCACGTCGAAGGTGACGGGCGCGCCGTACTTCTGGCCGTCCTCGGTGTACAGCTGGGCGATCACCGTCGTCTGGCCGTTGACCTTGGCGGACGTGGTGAACTTCACCGTCGTGGTGTGCCCGCCGGACACGGTGATCGGCTGTTCGGCGTAGGCCTCGCCGGAGATCTCGAGGCGGGTCGGGTTCGTCGAGGTGAGCCGCAGTACCAGGTGGTCGACGCCCTGCACCAGGTTGTTCTGCACGGTCACCGGGATCGTGGCGCTGCGCCCGGAGAGCTTGGTCTCCGACTTGTCGATCAGCTTGACCTGGCCGGTGAGCGTGTCGAGGTAGGCCTGCACCCCCTGGCGGAAGGTGCTCGCGGCCGTGCTCCGGCCCCGCCACGACGTGGACATCTCACGGTTTATGGCCCGACCGAAGGGGGTCACCACGCGGGCCTCGTTGGCGAGGACCACCTTGAAGTTGTCGAGCTTGTCCTGGGTGTCCGCGATCTGCTCGAATGCCGAGCGGGGCAGCTCCTGCTTGCGCAGCGAGGAGGGGTACGCCGACTTGGACGGCACCTTCGTGGTGGCGTCCGGGTCGGGCTTGGCCTCGGCGGTCGCCGCGAGCTGCTGGGACTGCGACCAGGTACCGCCCTGGAGCGTCGTGACGGCCTCCGCCAGCGACCGGGCCTGGCTCGCGGTCGGCATACGCTGCGGGGCGACGACGATGCTTCGCTGTTTGTCCGTCTGAAGGTTCAGCGACAGGCTCTGCGCGAGGAACTCCTGCACGGCGAGCGTGGACGCGGAGGCTTTCGTCAGGTCTCCGGAGAACGCCTTCGACAGCCGCGAGTCGGCGACCACCGCGGTGGTGCCGCCGCCGATGGGCCGGGCGGCGGAGGGGGTGTAGGTGAGGTCGCCGGTCTCGGTCAGGCTGTCGCTGCGCGCGATCACCTTGTCGGCGCCGGCGGAGGTGGCGACCTTGACGATCGAAGGGTCGACGGCGCCGTCCACCGGCCAGGCGAAGTCGGTGTTCGGCGTCACGTGGAGCACCGTCTCCACCGTGGTGGCAGCGACGTCGGTGGCCTCCTTGAGCTGGCTCAGCGAGCCGGTGACGCCGGTGCCGTTGTGGGCGAGGGAGGCCAGGTCGGGATCGGCGAAGGGCAGTGCGACGACCTCCTTGCCGAGCACCGCGTTTTGGAGGTCGTCGAGCCACTGCTTGGCGATCGCCTGGTGGGTGCCGGCCGTGGTGGTGTCGCCCTCGCCCCGGACCCGGTAGCTGCCGGTCATGGCGTCGACGGAGGCCAGCAGATCCGGGTCGATCACCCAGGTGACGTCGAGGCCCTTGCCCAGGGTCAGGAGCTGGTCCAGGCGGCCGCCCGGCGCGATCTCCTCGGCGAGGTCGTCGTTGAGGAAGACCGGCGTCTGCTGCTCGTTCGAACCGGTCTCCGCCGTCATGTGGACGGTGGACATCAGCGGCCACAGCACGGTCGTCCGGGTCCGGGTGTCCGCCTCGTCGGGCTGCCAGGGCAGGAAGGTGCGCTGGACGCCCAGCACCTGCTCCCACTGCTGGGAGGACGTCTCGCCCGAGAGAGAGACGCCGAGCGGGTAGACGCCGTCCTCGTCGAGGTCGAGCTTGTCGACCGGGACGGAGAGGGTGAAGTGCTCGGACACGCCGGGCGTGAGCTTGGCGAACTCGGCGACGTACTTGCCGCCCACTTCGGAGCCGTAGGTGGCAGGGAGGGCGTCCGAGCGCTTGGCGACACTGTCGATCGCCGAGCGGGTGGTGAGCGCGGCGCCCACGCTCAGGCCGACATGGGCGTCGGTGACCGTCTGCTTGCCGTTGTTGGTGACCGTGCCGGAGACGGTCACGGTGTCCCCCTCGATGGGTGCCCCAGGGCTGAGCGAGTCCACGGCGACGGCCACCGTGCCCGTGTCGGAGGCCGCCTTGGCGGAAGCTCGGCCGGCGGCCTGCGCGGGGGCGGCGGCGGGCAGCTGGAGGAGACCGGCCAGCAGGGGCGCCCCGGCGAGCAGTGCGCCGGTGCGCCGCAGCCACCGGCGGGCAGGTGAGGGACTCATCCCCGGAAAGTCTGCCGCCTCGGCCACGCGTTCGCCCGTCCCTCGTCGTCGTCAGTGGTCGTCGGAATGTGCGTCCACGCATGGTAACGATGCGCGCTGAGGGGAAGTGCCGCGGACTGCTTCACAAGATCGTGGAAGACGGTCGGGTAGTCCGCTATGTGCGCGTATAAAGAGGGGCGCCCGGCTCGCCGGGCCACGTACCCTCTTCTGTTGTGCCGAACGCCAACGAAGACAATCTCAGCGTCCTGAGCCAGGTGCAGCACCGCGCGGTGAGTGAACTGCTGCGGGTAGCGCCTGTCGCCGACGACCTCGCACGCCGCTTCCAGGAGGCCGGGTTCTCACTCGCCCTGGTCGGCGGCTCGGTCCGGGACGCGCTGCTCGGCCGGCTCGGCAACGACCTGGACTTCACCACGGACGCCCGACCCGAGGACGTCCTGAAGATCGTGCGGCCGTGGGCGGACGCCCTGTGGGAGGTAGGAATCGCCTTCGGTACCGTCGGGGCGCAGAAGGACGGCTACCAGATCGAGGTCACCACCTACCGGTCGGAGGCCTACGACCGCACCTCGCGCAAGCCTGAGGTGTCGTACGGCGACTCGATCGAGCAGGATCTCGTGCGGCGGGACTTCACCGTGAACGCCATGGCCGTGGCGCTTCCCGAGAAGGAGTTCATCGACCCCCACGGCGGCCTCGACGACCTCGCGGCGCGCGTGCTGCGCACCCCGGGGACACCGGAGGAGTCCTTCTCGGACGACCCGCTGCGCATGATGCGCGCCGCCCGCTTCGCCGCCCAGCTCGACTTCGAGGTCGCCCCCGAGGTCGTCGCGGCGATGAAGGACATGGCCGGCCGTATCGAGATCGTCTCGGCCGAGCGGGTACGGGACGAGCTGAACAAGCTGATCCTGTCCACGCACCCGCGCGAGGGCCTGTCGCTGCTGGTCGACACCGGCATCGCTGACCGGGTGCTGGCCGAGCTGCCCGCCCTGCGGCTGGAGAGTGACGAGCACCACCGGCACAAGGACGTCTACGAGCACACGCTGATCGTCCTCGAGCAGGCCATCGCCCTGGAGGAGGACGGCCCCGATCTCACCCTGCGGCTCGCCGCGCTGCTGCATGACATCGGCAAGCCGCGCACCCGTCGCTTCGAGAACGACGGCCGTGTCTCGTTCCACCACCACGAGGTGGTGGGCGCGAAGATGACGAAGAAGCGGATGACGGCTCTGAAGTACTCCAACGAGCTGGTGAAGGACGTCTCCCGTCTCGTCGAACTCCACCTGCGCTTCCACGGGTACGGCACAGGTGAGTGGACGGACTCCGCGGTGCGTCGCTATGTCCGTGACGCGGGACCGCTCCTCGAACGCCTCCACAAGCTGACCCGCTCGGACTGCACGACGCGGAACAAGCGTAAGGCGGTCGCGCTCTCGCGGGCGTACGACGGGCTGGAGGAGCGCATCTCCCAGCTGAAGGAGCAGGAGGAGCTGGACGCGATCCGTCCCGACCTCGACGGCAACCAGATCATGGAGATCCTGGGCGTCGGTCCCGGTCCTGCCATCGGTCTGGCGTACAAGCACCTGCTGGAACTGCGCCTGGAGAACGGGCCGATGGAGCACGACGCGGCGGTGGCGGCACTCAAGGAGTGGTGGGCGCAGCAGGACTGAGGCCGTGAAACGGGGTCATGTTTCACGTGAAACACGACCCCGCCGATGCGGCAGGCGGACATGCGAAGGGGCGGTGTTTCACGTGAAACACCGCCCCACTCCACAACTGCCTTACTTCGAGTAGTCCTTCAGGCAGAGCAGGAAGTTGCTGCCGTCACCGCTCTCGGTGTACGAGTACTGGAAGTCCTTGGCCTTTTCCTCGCACTTGCTGTCGGCCGTCAGCTGGCTGTACGTGCCCTCGATCTTCGCCAGCACGATGTACTGCGCCTGCGAGGAGTCGCACTTGACGACCTCGAGGTCGGGGTTGTTGTCGTCGCTGCTGCCGCGGTGCATGCAGTCGCCGACGGCCGCCGTGTTGGCGTCGTCCCGGCTCGATATGTAGGCGCCGATGGCCACGCTGATGACGGCGATCACGATGACGATGTTCTTGATCAGCTTGAAGCTGACCTTGCGCCGGGGCTGCTCCGGCGGCACCGCACCGTAGGGAGCGGCACCCGGCTGCGGGTAGCCGGCCTGCGGCGGGTACGGGGCCTGGCCCTCGGGCTGGCCGTAGGGCTGCTGGCCCTGCTGCGCAAACGGGTTCTGGCCCTGGGGCGGCGGAGTCGACACTTGGGTTCCCCCTAGGAACTTAGACGTGTGGCGCGAAATCAGTCGCGAAGTAAGACGCACGTAAGTTACCGGGCCCCACTGACAACCCAGTAGCTCAGGGGGAGTCTGTGTCATTGATGTGACACATACTGGCGCTCAAAGCGGAACATAGCGCCAGCAATCGCTCCGTATATAACGGCGACCGTGACCACCAACGCTGCCGAACGGCCGTCGGGCGGCAGCATCAGGGCGGCGACACCGGCGGCACCGACGAAGGCGACGTTGAACAGGACGTCGTAGAGAGAGAAGATCCGGCCGCGGAAGCCGTCCTCCACGGAGGACTGGACGATGGTGTCGGTGGCGATCTTCGCGCCCTGGGTGACGAGCCCCAGCACGAATGCGGCGACGAACGTCGTGACTTGGGTGAACGAGAGCATGAGGACGAGCTCCAGGACCGCGGCCGCCGCGGCGCAGACGACGATCCAGCGGACCGGGCCCAGTCGCCCCGCCGCCGACGGGGTCACCACCGCCGCGAGGAAGAAGCCGATGCCGGAGACGCCCACCGCCAGTCCCAGAAGGGCCAGTCCCTCGTCCGTGTCGGACGACCAGGCGTACCGGCACAGCATCAACGCCATGACGGTCAGGGCGCCGTAGCAGAACCGCATCAGCGCGATCGAGCCGAGTGCCCAGGCGGCCGCCCGGCGCCTCGGCTCGGCCAGATGACGTACGCCGGCCGAAAGGCCCTGTGCGGTGCCCCTGAGCGCGGCCGACAGCCGAAGCGGGACCAGGTCCCGGTCGGGCCCGAGCAGATCCGCGGCCATGGACAGGGAGACGAGCGCGGCGCACAGGTACAACACGGACCCCAGGAGCACCACCGCCGCGTCGGAGTCCACCACCAGTCGGACGGTGAACGCGAGACCGCCGCCCACGACGGCGGCCAGCGTCCCGGCGGTCGGAGAGAGGGAGTTGGCCATCACGAGGCGCTCACCGTCGACCACCCGCGGAAGAGCCGCCGACAGACCGGCGAGGACGAAGCGGTTGACCGCGGTGACGCACAGCGCGGAGGCGTAGAAGAGCCAGTCGGGGACCTGGCTGATCATCAGGACGGCCGTGGCCGAGGCCAGCAGGGCGCGCAGCAGGTTGCCGTAGAGGAAGACCTGTCGGCGGCGCCAGCGGTCCAGCAGGACGCCGGCGAAGGGGCCGACCAGCGAGTAGGGCAGCAGCAGGACCGCCATGGCGGAGGCGATCGCGGTGGCCGAGGCCTGGTTCTCCGGGGAGAACACGACATAGGCGGCGAGCGCGACCTGGTAGGCGCCGTCCGCGCACTGGGAGAGCAGCCGCACGGCGAGCAGGCGCCGGAAGTTCCCGAGGCGCAGCAGGACGCGCAGATCACGGACGACGGCCATGGTCACAGCCTCACACACGGGGAGGGTCCCCGGGTCAGGTGACCCGGGGACCCTTCTCAGCCCTGGCAGGAGCGAATTTTCAGCGCTGGCGGAACAGCGCCGGTGCTGCTACGAGCGTTGTGTCGGGTTCAGCGCTCGACGTCGCCGCGGATGAACTTCTCGACGTTCTCGCGGGCCTCGTCGTCGAAGTACTGGACCGGCGGGGACTTCATGAAGTAGCTCGACGCCGACAGGATCGGGCCGCCGATGCCGCGGTCCTGGGCGATCTTCGCGGCGCGCACGGCGTCGATGATGACGCCCGCGGAGTTCGGGGAGTCCCAGACCTCGAGCTTGTACTCCAGGCTCAGCGGGACGTCGCCGAAGGCGCGACCCTCGAGGCGGACGTAGGCCCACTTGCGGTCGTCGAGCCACTGCACGTAGTCCGACGGGCCGATGTGTACGTTCTTCGCGCCGAGCTCCCGGTCGGGGATCTGCGAGGTGACGGCCTGCGTCTTGGAGATCTTCTTGGACTCCAGGCGCTCGCGCTCGAGCATGTTCTTGAAGTCCATGTTGCCGCCGACGTTCAGCTGCATCGTGCGGTCCAGGACGACGCCGCGGTCCTCGAACAGCTTCGCCATGACGCGGTGCGTGATGGTGGCACCGACCTGGGACTTGATGTCGTCGCCGACGATCGGGACGCCCGCCTCGGTGAACTTGTCCGCCCACTCCTTGGTGCCGGCGATGAAGACCGGGAGAGCGTTGACGAAGGCGACCTTGGCGTCGATGGCGGCCTGGGCGTAGAACTTCGCCGCGGCCTCGGAACCGACGGGCAGGTAGCAGACGAGGACGTCGACCTGCTTGTCCTTGAGGATCTGGATGATGTCGACCGGGGCCTCGGCGGACTCCTCGATGGTCTCGCGGTAGTACTTGCCGAGGCCGTCGAGGGTGTGGCCGCGCTGGACGGTCACGCCCGTGTTCGGCACGTCGCAGATCTTGATGGTGTTGTTCTCGGACGCGCCGATGGCGTCCGAGAGGTCGAGGCCGACCTTCTTGGCGTCCACGTCGAACGCGGCGACGAACTCGATGTCGCGGACGTGGTAGTCGCCGAACTGCACGTGCATCAGGCCCGGGACCTTGGACGCCGGGTCGGCGTCCTTGTAGTACTCGACGCCCTGTACCAGCGATGCCGCGCAGTTGCCCACGCCGACGATGGCTACGCGAACCGAACCCATTCCGGTTGCTCCCTGTGTGTGCGAGTGAGGCCCTGGTTGGGCGCTCACGGGGTGGTTTCGTCGGGCAGATCCGTCCCGGGGTCGCCCCCGGGACGGGGCAGGCCGCCCGTCGATCCAGATGTGGTGTTCTGCTGAGCGGACTCCCCGGACGCGGAACCTGTCAGGTCCCGTCCGGCCCGCTCGCTCTCGATGAGCTCGTTCAGCCAGCGCACTTCGCGCTCCACGGACTCCATTCCGTGGCGCTGGAGCTCGAGCGTGTAGTCGTCGAGGCGCTCTCGGGTGCGAGCCAGGGAGGCGCGCATCTTCTCCAGACGCTCCTCCAGCCGGCTGCGGCGGCCCTCCAGTACGCGCATACGGACATCGCGTGACGTCTGCCCGAAGAAGGCGAAACGAGCGGCGAAGTGTTCGTCCTCGTACGCGTCGGGGCCCGTCTGCGAGAGCAGCTCCTCGAAGTGCTCCTTACCCTCGGCCGTCAACCGGTAGACGATCTTGGCGCGTCGCCCGGTGAGTGGAGCCGCGAGGGCGTCCTCGGGTGTGCTCCCCGGCTCTTCGATCAACCAGCCGTTGGCGACCAGCGTCTTGAGGCAGGGGTACAGCGTGCCGTAGCTGAACGCACGGAACACACCCAGTGACGTATTGAGTCGTTTGCGCAGCTCATAGCCGTGCATCGGGGACTCGCGGAGAAGACCCAGGACGGCGAACTCGAGGATCCCGGAACGCCGGCTCATCGTCGCCTCCCTCAGTCTTATGTCGCGCTGATGTATCGACTCGATACATCAAGACGATAGAACGGCCTTCCGGATGCGACAAGAGGGGGGACGGTGAACGGGATCACATCACCGATTCGTTGCAGGCGAGTTGCCTGATTTGAGGTGAACTTCGGGGCTAGGCAGGTTTTGACGGTGCGTAGTCTGTGCGCCATGCACACCACCGGGACCCATGAGACGCCGGGGGGCGTCGAGGTCCTCGGTGCAGTACGGATGAATGCGCGACCGACCGCATCCGTACTTCGGGGGGACAGGAAACCAGCCGCCCTTTCCAGGCGCGCACGGATGCGCCTGCCCGAGGAGTAATCGTTCGATGAGCGAGCACCGTCGCAAACCGCCGCAGCCGCAGGGAGGCGGACGTGCCGCGGCCCGACGCGGCCAGTCCGGTCCGTCTTCCGGCCGCCGCGCGGCACCGCGAGGCGCTACCGGATCTCCTGCCGACTACGGGTTGGGTCACGGGTCCGGAAGCGAGGAGCAGCCGCACAGCAGCCGCGCCGACGCCCGACGCGCGCCCCAGAGAAACTCGGGCGGGCGGCGCAGAGTGGCCGAGCCCACCGGCCCCGGACGGGGCAGAGGGCGCTCGGCGCCCGACCGGAAGCGTCTGATCGACTACCCGCGCGCCGGAAAGGACGGCTGGCAGCGCTGGATGCCGTCCTGGAAGCTCGTCACGGGCCTGTTCGTCGGCTTCGTCGGCAGCCTGGTGGCCGTGGCCGGCATCGGGTACGCCATGGTGGGTATTCCGGACGTCGCCAAGACGGCCACGGCCCAGAACAACGTCTACTACTGGAAGGACGGCAGCCAGATGGTTGCCACCGGTGGTGAGACGAACCGTCAGAACATCGACCTCTCGCAGATCCCCGAGGAGATGCGCTGGGCGGTGATCTCGCAGGAGAACAAGACCTTCTACGACGACAGCGGCATCGACCCCAAGGGCATCGCCCGAGCCGTGTTCAACATGGCCAGGGGCGGACAGACGCAGGGTGGATCGACGATCACCCAGCAGTACGTCAAGAACGCGATGCTGAACGACCAGAGTCAGACGATCTCCCGGAAGTTCAAGGAGATCTTCGTGTCGATAAAGGTGGGCGCCGAGGTCGACAAGGACCAGATCATGGCCGGCTACCTGAACTCCGCGTACTACGGGCGCAACGCCTACGGAATCCAGGCCGCCGCCCGCGCCTACTTCAACAAGGACGCGATCAAGCTCAACCCGGGCGAGTGCGCCTTCCTGGCCGCCATGCTGAAGGGCGCCACGTACTACGACCCCGCCGGTGCGACCTCGGTCGACCCGACCGGCGCCACGCCCCAGGCCAACAGCAAGCGGGCCCTGGTCCAGATGCAGGACACCCTGGACAAGATGGTCGAGTACGGGCACCTCGATGCCTCGGTGCGGGCCAAGTACACGACGCTCCCCAAGTGGCAGAACCCCCGGTCGAACACCGACCTGAAGGGTCAGGTCGGCTACCTCGTCGACCTCGCCAACGGCTACCTGGTCACCAACAGCAAGAAGACCGGGATCACCCAGGACCTGCTCCAGCAGGGCGGCTACTCGATCTACACGACCTTCGACAAGAACAAGGTCAAGGAGCTCGAGGATTCGGTCACGAAGGTCCAGAAGGCCAACATCAAGCCGGAGGAGCGGCCGGAGACCGACACGCACGTCCAGTTCGGCGGCGCGTCCGTGGAGCCGGAGACCGGTGCCATCCGGGCCGTGTACGGCGGCGAGGACGCCACCAAGCACTTCACCGACAACGCCGACCAGACCGGTGCCCAGGTCGGTTCGACCTTCAAGCCGTTCGTGCTGGCGGCCGCGATGACCTGGGGTGTGCGCGATCCTGAACTGGGGTCGTCGCAGGCGCAGGACGAACGCACGATCGTCTCGCCCAAGAGCCTGTTCAGCGGCAAGAACAAGCTCAAGATCCAGAACTACGACCAGACGGTCTGGAAGAACGAGAAGGGCGAGGAGTGGCTGCAGACCAACGACGGCGGCGTCTCCCTCGGCAGCCCTCCCGACTACAAGATCGACCTGCGTGAGGCGATGCGCGAGTCGGTGAACTCCGCATTCGTGCAGCTCGGCATGGACGTCGGTCTGGACAAGGTCAAGGAAGCCGCAGTCAGTGCGGGCCTGAAGGAGTCCAGCCTCACCAACAGTGGATTCCCGTCGTTCTCGATCGGTATCTCGGACCCGAGCGCGATCCGGATGGCGGGCGCGTACGCGACCTTCGCCTCCAGCGGCAAGCAGCGCGACCCGTACTCCGTGGAGAAGGTCACGAGCGAGAAGGGCCAGATCTTCACGCACGAGACCGAGTCGGAGCAGGCGTTCACCGCCAAGGTCGCCGACAACGTGACGGACGTCCTGAAGACCGTGGTCGAGAAGGGCACCGGTACCAACGCCCAGCTGACGGGCCGCGAGGTCGCGGGCAAGACCGGTACCACCGACGGCAACAAGTCGGCCTGGTTCGTGGGCTACACCCCGCAGCTGTCGACCGCGGTCACCATGTTCCGCTACGACGACGATGAGTCGAACAAGAACCGTACGTTCCTGGAGATGTTCGGAACGGGTGGCCAGAAGAAGATCCACGGCGCCTCGTTCCCGGCGCAGATCTGGCACGACTACATGGAAGAGGCGCTGAAGGGCACGCCGGCGAAGGACTTCCCGGAGCCCGAGCCGATCGGCAAGATCGTCAACGCGGAACCCTCTCCGTCGCCGTCTCCCTCGGTGACCGAGACCGAGGAGGCGCAGCCGTCGCCGTCCCCGTCTCCGAGCCGGTCGGAGGTCCAGCCTTCGCCTTCGGCGTCCGCGACGTGCACCACCTTCTTCGGCTGTGACGAGGACAGCCAGGGGACGACCAACGGAAACTCGGGAGGCAACAGCGGGGAGACAAGCGCCTCGCCGACTGCCACGGAGACAGAAGGCAACAGCAGAGGCAATACCAGCAACGGCTTCTTCGGAGGCGGCGGCTAGTCGCGCACCCGCCCAGCTTGGGTGTTTCACGTGAAACATGTGCATGTTTCACGTGAAACGAGGGCCGCTCCACCGAACCAGGTGGGGCGGTCCTCGGCGTTTTCCTAGGTCCGTACGGCAGGATGTCGCCCATGCCCAGTGCAGAATCGACGCCGGCGCGCGTGCACGAGCCGGATCAGGTAAAGCCCACCAGTGACGACCCGGTGGCCGCGGCCGGCAGTGAGCTGATCGGCGGTCCCCTCGGCCGACGGGCCCTGGTGGGGACTTCCTGGTGGACTCCCGTACGGATCGTCGCGCTCGTGGCGATCGGGATGTTCGCCCTAGGGCTGATCCAGAAGGCGCCCTGCTACAACGGGGGCTGGTTCTTCGGCGCCACCTCCCAGTACACGCACGCCTGCTACTCCGACATTCCGCACCTCTATCAGGGGCGCGGTTTCGCCGACGGGCTCGTGCCTTACTTCGACAAGCTCCCCGGTGACATGGACTACCTCGAGTACCCGGTGCTGACCGGCGTGTTCATGGAGGTGGCCAACTGGCTGACGCCGGGCAGCGGCAGCATCCAGGACCAGGAACAGTGGTACTGGATGGTCAACGCAGGGATGCTGATGGCCTGCGCGGCCGTCATCGCCGTCTGCGTGGCCCGGACGCACGCCCGGCGTCCCTGGGACGGCCTGCTGGTCGCCCTGGCGCCCGCCTTCGCGCTGACGGCGACCATCAACTGGGACCTGCTGGCGGTCGCTCTGACGGCCGCGGCGATGCTCATGTGGTCGCGGGGCCGGTCCCTTGCCTTCGGTGTCCTGCTGGGGCTTGCAACGGCCGCCAAGCTCTATCCCGTCTTCCTGCTCGGCCCCCTGTTCGTGCTGTGCTGGCGCGCGGGGAAGTGGCGGGACTTCGGCAAGGCGCTGGCGGGTGCGGCTGTCGCCTGGCTGGTGGTGAACCTGCCGGTGATGCTCTTCGCCTTCGAAGGGTGGTCGAAGTTCTACCGGTTCAGTCAGGAGCGGGGCGTCGACTTCGGCTCCTTCTGGCTGATCCTGGCCCAGAACTCCAGCGATCCGCTCACCACCGACAGCGTCAACACCCTCGCCACGCTTCTCGTCGTGCTGTGCGCGGTGGGTATCGCGGCGCTGGCACTGACCGCGCCCCGGCGTCCCCGCTTCGCCCAGCTGGCCTTCCTGATCGTGGCGGCCTTCATCCTCACCAACAAGGTCTACTCGCCGCAGTACGTCCTGTGGCTGGTGCCCCTGGCGGTGCTGGCCCGGCCGAAGTGGCGGGACTTCCTGATCTGGCAGGCGTGCGAGGTCGTCTACTTCCTGGGTATCTGGATGTACCTCGCGTACACGATGAGCGGAGACGCCCACAAGGGCCTGCCGACCGACGGCTACCACTGGGCCATCGGCGTGCACCTGCTGGGGACGCTCTACCTGTGCGGCGTGGTCGTGCGGGACATCCTGATGCCGGAGCGGGACGTGGTGCGGCAGGCAGGGGACGACGATCCCTCGGGCGGGGTGCTCGACGGGGCGGAGGACGTCTTCGTCCTCGGCACCGCGGCGCATCCGCCCCGGCACGCCTCCCACTTCGACGGGCCGCAGGTGGACTGGGGCAAGGCGGACGCAGCCGACAGTTCGCCGTGAGCGAACATCCAGCCGGCTAGTCAGCCAGCCAGCCAGTAGAAGAGGCCGTACACGGAATCCGGGTACGGCCTCTTCTACTGGCTGGCTGCCCTGCTGCCCCTGCTGTCCTCTGGGGCTCAGCGGTCCACGAGTCGGTCGAACTGGGTGGTGGTGTGCCGCAGATGGGCCACCAGCTCGTCGCCGACGTGCGGCTCCGGCGCGTCCGAGGGCACGAACAGGATGGACACCTGCATGTGCGGCGGCTCGGCGAACCAGCGCTGCTTGCCGCCCCAGACGAACGGCGAGAGGTTCCGGTTCACGGTGGCGAGGCCGGCCCGGGCGACGCCCTTGGCGCGCGGCATGACGCCGTGGAGGGCCTTGGGGGCCTCCAGACCCACCCCGTGCGACGTACCGCCCGCCACGACCACCAGGAAGCCGTCGGAGGCCGCCTTCTGCTGCCGGTAGCCGAAGCGGTCGCCCTTGGCGACCCGGGTGACGTCCAGGACCGCGCCGCGGTACTCGGTGGCGTCGTGGTCCCCCAGCCACAGCCGCGTGCCGATCCGGGCCCGGAACCGGGTCTGCGGGAACTGCTGCTGCAACCGGGCCAGTTCGTCGGCCTTGAGGTGGCTGACGAACATCGTGTGCAGCGGCAGCCGAGCCGCGCGCAGCCGGTCCATCCAGCCGATGACCTCCTCGACGGCGTCGGAGCCGTCGGTGCGGTCCAGCGGCAGGTGGATCGCGAAACCCTCGAGCCGGACGTTCTCGATGGCGGCGTGCAGCTGTGCCAGGTCCTGCTCGCTGATGCCGTGCCGCTTCATCGAGGACATCACCTCGATGACCACACGGGCCCCCACGAGGCCGTACACGCCGTCGATCGAGGACACCGAGCGCACGACCCGGTCCGGCAGCGGGACGGGCTCCTCGCCGCGCCGGTACGGCGTCAGCACCAGCAGGTCACCGCCGAAGAAGTCCTTGATGCGCGCGGCCTCGTACGTCGTTCCGACGGCGAGGATGTCCGAGCCCAGCCGGGTGGCCTCCTCCGCCAGCCGCTCGTGCCCGAAGCCGTAGCCGTTGCCCTTGCAGACCGGGACGAGTCCCGGGAACTGCTCCTGCACGTGCTTGTGATGCGCCCGCCAGCGCGCGGTGTCGACGTAGAGGGTGAGCGCCATGGCCGGACCTGGGACCTTTCTGGTGGCTGCGGTGTGGGGAAACGCGTCAGAGGTGTCAGAGGTATGGAATCACTGGACGTGACGTCAGCGGCGCGACATGTAGATGTCGAGGGCCTTGTGGAGCAGCTTGTTCAGCGGGAAGTCCCACTCGCCGAGGTACTCCGCGGCCTGACCGCCGGTGCCGACCTTGAACTGGATCAGGCCGAAGAGGTGGTCGGTCTCGTCCAGCGAGTCGGAGATGCCGCGCAGGTCGTAGACGGTGGCGCCGAGGGCGTAGGCGTCGCGCAGCATGCGCCACTGCATCGCGTTCGAGGGACGGAACTCACGGCCGATGTTGTCGGAGGCGCCGTAGGAGTACCAGACGTGCCCGCCGACGATCAGCATCGTCGCCGCCGACAGGTTCACACCGTTGTGGCGGGCGAAGTACAGCCGCATACGGTTCGGGTCCTCGGTGTTGAGGGCCGTCCACATGCGCTGGAAGTACGACAGGGGGCGGGGGCGGAAGTGGTCGCGCACGGCCGTGATCTCGTACAGCCGCTGCCATTCCTCGAGGTCGTGGTAGCCGCCCTGGACGACCTCGACGCCCGCCTTCTCGGCCTTCTTGATGTTGCGGCGCCACAGCTGGTTGAAGTTCTTGTGGACCTCTTCAAGGGAGCGGTTCGCCAGCGGCACCTGGTAGACGTAGCGCGGCTGGACGTCGCCGAAGCCGGCACCGCCGTCCTCGCCCTGCTGCCAGCCCATGCGGCGCAGCTTGTCGGCGACCTCGAAGGCGCGCGGTTCGATGAAGTCGGCCTCGATGTCGCGCAGGCGCTTCACGTCCGGGTTCTGGATGCCCGCCTTGATGGAGGTGGCCTCCCAGCGGCGGATGATCACCGGCGGGCCCATCTTCACCGAGAACGCGCCCTGCTGCTTGAGGTGCGCGAGCATCGGTTCCAGCCACTCGGTCAGATTTGGCGCGTACCAGTTGATGACCGGGCCCTCGGGCAGATAGGCCAGATAACGCTTGATCTTGGGCAGTTGGCGGTAGAGGACGAGGCCTGCGCCGACCAGTTCACCGGTTCGCCCGTCGAACCAGCCGAGGCTCTCCGATCGCCACTCGGCCTTGACATCGGCCCAGGCCGGAACCTGCATGTGGCTCGCCGACGGCAGGCTCTGGATGTATGCCAGATGCTGCTCTCGGCTGATCGTCCTCAGGGTCAGGCTCATTCGGGGCGCTCCTCGGGCTGGTGTGGCCCCATGGGTACGGGGGCTCCGGCTCTCGCGCCGAAGCCTACTGCGCCTTGCGAGCGCCCTGACTGGGCGTATGGAACCTGCGCCCCGGCCCGCGTGCGGCCGGGGCGTTCCGTCATGGTTCGTAGGTGTCCTACGCGTCCTGAGGTGAGGTTGGGGTCCGGGATGCCGGGACCGGCACCGGTTCGGTCACCAGACTCCGCCGAAGAGACCGCCGTGCGCCATCCCGATGAAGAAGCCCACGGCCGCGGTGCCGAGACCCAGGATCAGGCCGAAGCGCTCACGGGTGGTCTCGGAGATCCACTGCCCGTACGCGCCGGTCAGGATTCCCACCAGACCGGTCCAGGAGCTCAGCAGATGCAGGCTGTGGAAGAACGACGTGATGAAGGCCGTCAGGCCGAGCACCAGAGTCACGGCGAGCAGAGTGTCCTGGAGCGGATGGGATTTGCCGTCGGTGGCGAAGAGAGATCCGGCGGTGTTGGGTCGCAATACCTGTGCCATGTGGCACCTCCTGCGGAAGCGGCGCATCGTAGCGCCATACACACCCGACGTGTACAGATTGACGGTCAACCACGCCGGATTTCAACCGGAAGCGGGTGTGCAGGTAGTCTGTACCGTCTGCACCGGTGTCTGCCCAGCCAGAGCCAGGGTGTCCGCCCAGCTCAGACCGGGGATGTCGCTCGCCGGCCCCCGATTGTCAGTGGCGGCCGATACCGTTGCGTACGCATCACAACCCTCCTGCCACGGATCGACCGTGGCCGCTGAGTCCAAAGGAGGTGGGTTCCACATGCGTCACTACGAAGTGATGGTCATCCTCGACCCCGATCTCGAGGAGCGCGCTGTCTCCCCGCTGATCGAGAACTTCCTTTCCGTCGTCCGTGAGGGCAACGGAAAGGTCGAGAAGGTCGACACCTGGGGCCGTCGTCGTCTCTCGTACGAGATCAAGAAGAAGCCCGAGGGCATCTACTCGGTCATCGATCTGCAGGCTGAGCCCGCGATCGTCAAGGAGCTCGACCGCCAGATGAACCTGAACGAGTCGGTCCTCCGGACCAAGGTCCTCCGCCCCGAGACCCACTGAGCTCACGCTCAGCTGATCTCGGGATTTCGAGTAGCAGCACAAGCAGCCAGCAGCAAACCCGCCGAGAGGTTCCCCCATGGCAGGCGAGACCGTCATCACGGTCGTCGGCAATCTTGTCGACGACCCCGAGCTGCGCTTCACCCCCTCCGGTGCGGCGGTCGCGAAGTTCCGTGTCGCGTCCACTCCCCGCACCTTCGACCGCCAGACGAACGAGTGGAAGGACGGCGAAAGCCTGTTCCTGACCTGCTCGGTCTGGCGTCAGGCGGCGGAGAACGTCGCGGAGTCGCTCCAGCGAGGCATGCGCGTCATCGTGCAGGGCCGACTGAAGCAGCGGTCCTACGAGGACCGTGAGGGCGTCAAGCGCACGGTCTACGAGCTGGACGTCGAGGAAGTCGGCGCCAGCCTGCGCAGTGCCACGGCAAAGGTCACCAAGGCTTCCGGCCGCGGTGGCCAGGGCGGCCAGGGTGGTTACGGCGGCGGTGGCGGTGGCGGCCAGGGTGGCGGCGGCTGGGGCGGAAGCTCCGGCGGCGGCCAGCAGGGCGGCGGCAGCGCTCCCGCTGAGGACCCGTGGGCTACCGGCGCTCCCGCCGGCGGCGCCCAGGGCGGCGGCAGCGGCGGTGGCGGCTGGGGCGGAAGCTCCGGCGGCGGCCAGCAGAGCGGCGGCTACTCGGACGAACCCCCCTTCTAGCCCGTCGGGCCCGGTTGTCCGGGCCTGCTCGGGTCGAGGGTGGGTCGTATCCCAACTTCTTGATCACACAGGAGAAACACCATGGCGAAGCCGCCTGTGCGCAAGCCTAAGAAGAAGGTCTGCGCATTCTGCAAGGACAAGGTCACGTACGTGGACTACAAGGACACGAACATGCTGCGGAAGTTCATTTCCGACCGCGGCAAGATCCGTGCCCGTCGCGTGACCGGCAATTGCACGCAGCACCAGCGTGACGTCGCCACGGCCGTCAAGAACAGCCGTGAGATGGCGCTGCTGCCGTACACCGCCCAGGCGCGATAAGGGAAGGGTGACCGAAAAATGAAGATCATCCTCACCCACGAGGTCTCTGGCCTCGGTGCCGCCGGCGACGTCGTCGACGTCAAGGACGGTTACGCTCGCAACTACCTGATCCCGCGGAACTTCGCGATCCGCTGGACCAAGGGTGGCGAGAAGGACGTCGAGCAGATCCGTCGTGCTCGCAAGATCCACGAGATCCAGACCATCGAGCAGGCCAACGCTGTGAAGGCCCAGCTCGAGGGCGTGAAGGTCCGTCTGGCCGTCCGCTCCGGCGACGCCGGTCGTCTCTTCGGTTCCGTCACCCCGGCCGACATCGCTTCGGCGATCAAGGCTTCCGGTGGCCCCGAGGTCGACAAGCGCCGCATCGAGCTCGGCTCGCCGATCAAGACCCTGGGCGCCCACCAGACGTCCGTGCGTCTGCACCCCGAGGTTGCCGCCAAGGTCAACATCGAGGTCATCGCGGCCTGATCGCTGCGTTCGGCTTGTAGTGCCGAGAAGGGGCCGTACCCGCTGGGTGCGGCCCCTTCCGCTTGCTTGTTTCACGTGAAACGCCCGCTTCACGCGAGGGCTGGTCGTGCTCTCTACCTTCCGTTTCGCGTGAACGCCGGTTTCACGTGAAACAGTCAGCGGGTCGCGCCGGTGATGAGCCAGCGGCCGGAGCGGGCGCGAAGCCAGAGCGTCAGCATCCGGACGGCCATCATCAGTGTCATCGCTCCCCATACGGCGGTGAGACCGCCACCAAGAACCGGCACCAACAGGGCCACCGGGGCGAAGACGGCCAGCGTGAGCACCATCGCCCAGGCGAGATAGGGGCCGTCTCCCGCACCCATCAGCACACCGTCCAGCACGAAGACGATGCCGCAGACGGGCTGGGAGAGTGCCACCACGAGAAGAGCCGGCAGCGCGACGTCCTTCACCGCAGGGTCGCTGGTGAACAGCGGCAGGAACAGCGGCCGGGCGATCACGACGAGCAGGCCGAGGGCGATACCCACGGCGATGCCCCACTCGACCATGCGGCGGCAGACGTCACGGGCGCCCTGAGCGTCGTCGGCGCCGAGACAGCGTCCGATGATGGCCTGTCCGGCTATGGCTATGGCATCGAGGGCGAAGGCGAGCAGGCTCCACAGGCCCAGAGCGATCTGGTGTGCTGCGATGTCGTCGTCCCCGAGACGGGCGGCCACAGCGGTGGCGATCATCAGAATCGCCCGCAGCGAGAGCGTGCGGACCAGCAGGGGCACCCCGGCCTGTGCGGAGGCCCTGATCCCGGCGGCGTCGGGCCGCAGAGACGCGCCGTGGCGACGGGCTCCCCGGACCACTACCGCGAGGTAGGCCATGGCCATGCCGCACTGGGCGATGACCGTGCCCCAGGCGGATCCGGCGATGCCGAGGTCCGCGCCGTAGACGAGGCCGACGTTCAGGGCGCCGTTGGCGACGAAGCCCCCGACGGCGACGTAGAGCGGTGTCCTCGTGTCCTGGAGTCCCCGCAGGACGCCGGTCGCGGCCAGAACGACGAGCATGGCCGGGATGCCGAGTGCTGAGATGCGTAGATAGGTGGTCGCGTACGGAGCTGCGGTGTCCGAGGCACCGAACACGTCGACGAGTGTCGGGGCGGTGGGCAGGACGGTCACGATCACGACGACGCCGAGCAGCAGGGCCAGCCAGATGCCGTCCATGCCCTGGCGGATGGCGGCCGGAAGGTCACCGGAGCCCACGCGGCGCGCGACGGCGGCGGTGGTGGCGTAGGCAAGGAAGACGAAGACGCTGACGGCTGTCATCAGAAGCGCGGAGGCGACTCCGAGCCCGGCGAGTTGGGCGGTGCCCAGATGGCCCACGATCGCACTGTCGGCCATGACGAAGAGCGGCTCGGCGACGAGTGCGCCGAAGGCCGGAACAGCGAGTGCGACGATCTCCCGATCGTGCTGTCGCCGGATGGCCCTGGGGGGCGCGGGAGCCTGTGTCATGGCCACCAATCTAATCGTCCACAGGTAAGAGATGCAATTGACTATTGACCCTTACCTGCTGTTGCGTTGCGCATCGTCTCGCGTGTCGTTCGAAGGGATCTTGGCCCGACCGGGAAACTTTTTCTTCTGCACAGCCGGTGGATGGAGAACGTGCAGGTCAGAGGCGGTTGAAAAGAAAAGGCGAGGGCTTGTTCACAGTGCTGTCCACCGGGTCATGCACAGGTTTTGCGGAGTTCTCCACAGCATCGGGGCCGTCGTCCACATGGCCTGTGGATAACCAGATTGGCTGAAGGTGCCCGCGGGCCTACGGTGGTCCGGCGCCCACTGCGTTCGCCGGCCGATGAAACCCTCACAATACCGACGCGCCACAAGCGGAGTTGGGGCTCTCGATTGTCAGTGCTGTGCCGTAGAACTTAAGGCACGGCGAGGTCCGCTCGGCGGACGGGAGGAGGCTGCTCGGTGAGCATTTCCGAGCCCTTGGACGACCCGTGGGCCGAGAGCGGACCCAGCGATCGTCTGCCCGCTTCCCGCCGCCGCGGCGACGGCGGCCGCGGCCGTGACGAACAGCACGATCGCGGCCGGGAAGGCGGCGAGTGGGAGGGCGGTGGCACTGCTTTCGAGCGGGTACCGCCGCAGGACCTCGACGCGGAGCAGTCCGTCCTCGGCGGCATGCTCCTGTCCAAGGACGCCATCGCCGACGTCGTCGAAGTACTCAAGGGCCACGACTTCTACAAGCCCGCGCACGAGACGATCTACCAGGCGATCCTCGACGTCTACGCCAAGGGCGAACCGGCCGACCCGATCACGATCGCGGCCGAACTCACCAAGCGCGGCGAGATCAACAAGGTCGGCGGCGCGGCGTATCTGCACACGCTCGTCCAGACGGTGCCCACCGCCGCCAACGCCGAGTACTACGCGGAGATCGTCCACGAGCGCGCCGTGCTGCGCCGCCTGGTCGAGGCCGGCACCCGGATCACGCAGATGGGATACGCGGCCGACGACGACGTCGACGAGATCGTCAACCGAGCCCAGGCGGAGATCTACGCGGTCACCGAGCAGCGCACCAGCGAGGACTACCTCCCGCTCGGCGACATCATGGAGGGCGCGCTCGACGAGATCGAGGCGATCGGCTCGCGCAGCGGCGAAATGACGGGTGTGCCCACCGGCTTCACGGACCTGGACTCGCTCACCAACGGTCTGCACCCGGGCCAGATGATCGTCATCGCCGCCCGTCCCGCCATGGGCAAGTCGACGCTCGCGCTGGACTTCGCGCGCGCTGCGTCGATCAAGCACAACCTGCCGAGCGTCATCTTCTCCCTGGAAATGGGACGCAACGAGATCGCGATGCGCCTCCTTTCCGCAGAGGCCCGGGTCGCCCTGCACCACATGCGGTCCGGCACCATGACGGACGAGGACTGGACGCGCCTGGCTCGCCGGATGCCGGAAGTGTCCTCCGCGCCGCTCTACATCGACGACTCCCCGAACCTGTCGATGATGGAGATCCGCGCGAAGTGCCGTCGGCTGAAGCAGCGCAACGACATCAAGCTCGTGATCATCGACTACCTCCAGCTGATGCAGGCCGGCGGTTCCAAACGCTCCGAGAGCCGTCAGCAGGAGGTCTCGGACATGTCCCGAAACCTCAAGCTGCTGGCCAAGGAGCTGGAAGTCCCGGTGATCGCGCTCTCGCAGCTCAACCGTGGTCCTGAGCAGCGCACGGACAAGAAACCGATGGTGTCCGACCTGCGTGAGTCCGGCTCCATCGAGCAGGACGCCGACATGGTGATCCTGCTGCACCGTGAGGACGCGTACGAGAAGGAGTCCCCGCGCGCAGGCGAGGCGGACATCATCGTGGGCAAGCACCGTAACGGCCCGACGGCCACCATCACCGTTGCCTTCCAGGGCCACTACTCACGCTTCGTGGACATGGCACAGACCTGATCCCGCGCTTGTGTAGGGTCCCGATTCCGGTGAGAAATTCCATGTCCGCATGACAATTGTCCGCCAGTTTTGTCAGTGAGCGTGGACAAAGCCAGTATCCGGCTTCGCTCGTTGTGGTGGCTTGACCGAGTGTTCGAATCCCGCTGACAGGCCTTGTGCGACCGTGAGTTGAGGGTGCCGGGCAGCTGCGCGTCCGGGTCTGTCAAACGAGCGGTGTAACCAGAGTGTTGGGGCTACTGACGGGCTGCTGAGAGTCGGCCGTCGAAGGTGATGTCGAAGGCGTTCAGGGCGGTCTTCCAGCGCATGGTCCAGCGGGCCTGGCCCTTGCCGGTGGGGTCCAGCGACATGATGGCCATGTAGACGCATTTCAAAGCTGCGGTCTCGTTCGGGAAGTGACCGCGGTCCTTGACTGCTCGCCGAATCCTGGCGTTCACCGACTCGATGGCGTTCGTGGTGCAGACGATGCGGCGGATCTCGGTATCAAACCGGAGGAACGGC